>JAZUMX010000042.1:0-2420 GCA_045603865.1 Thermoguttaceae bacterium | reverse complement strand
ATTCCTGTTGGATAAGTATAAGATCCGCTTATTCTAAATTGACCGTTGGAATTTACAGAGATTTTACCATCTCCCGTCCATGTTCCAGTTACAAACAGCTTCCCGGAATCCACAACAATTTTGCCGTCAACTTGAACGTCGCCGCCGTTAGTTTTAATTGTGGCGTCTGATCCAATGTTAATTGAATCTCCTGACGTTCCCAAAACTAATTTCCCTGCGTTAGACGTAACAGTAGCTGCGGAAATGTTGTTTGTCAGCGTCAGCGTTCCAGCGCCGGTTTTGGTAATAGTCCCGCCGGTAATAGTTCCGGTATAAGTTGCAGAGTTTGTAATGGCAAACTCTGTGTTCGTATTTATATTGGATGGGGCAGAAGGAACTGTATCATCTGTATACGTTTCCGCCTGAGCGAAAGAGCCGACAAACAGGAGCGCCAGAAGCGACAAACGCAGTTTCGGAGAATTGGTCATAATTCTTCTCTGTATGGGTAATAATTGGGGAATTGGGTTTGATGAACAATTGGTATGTATATATTTTGACGCAGTTATCAAAAATACACTTCTAAATTTACATTATACACGTGATTTTTGATTTTACAAGCAAATAGGAGAAAAATTTTTAAAATATTACGTGAAGATAGTGAGGATACGCAATGTAATTAAGAAGACAAACGGGATAGAGCAGGGGGAGGAAAGAAAAACTCCGTTCAGCCCGGGTGGCGGGGGTGGCGGTAGTCAAAGTAATTTTAGCCGCAAAGAACGCAAAGAGCGCAAAGAATTTTTTAAAACTCCGCGAACACCCTCCGCGTCTCCGCGCCTCCGCGTGAGCCTTTTCCGGGGGCTTACGCACCCCGGCTCGCCTAATTGCTAATTACGCATCGCTTCTTCAATCGTCGCAACGCACTTGTCTATCTGCTCGTCCGTGCCGACGGAAATGCGAAGCCCTTCGCCCCAGCGGTCGTAGACCATGTAACGAACGAAAATGTTGCGCTCTTTGAGGTATTCGTAAATCGGTTTGAGCGGTTTGCCGGGATAGACGTTCCACGTAAAGTTGGCAGAGGAGTCCGGGACGGTAAATCCCAAGGCGCCCATCTTGTCGGTCAGACGGGCGCGGGTCGCCTTGATTTTCGCCACGGTTTGACGAAGCCAGTCCTGATCCTGAATCGCCGCGGACGCCGCCGCTATCGACAGCGCATCCCAGTTGTACGAGTCTTTGACCTTGACGAACTGCTCGATCAGTTCCGGACGCGCAACGAGGAATCCGAATCGCAGCCCTGCCAGAGCATACGATTTGCTGAACGTTCTCGACACCATGATGTTGGGTCGCGCTTTGACCAGTTCCAGACAGTTGAACTCGTTGAAGTCGGCGTACGCCTCGTCTATCAGCAGCGGGCAGGACAGCTTGTCCGCCAGCGCCAGCAGGTCGTCCGGCGAGACCGTCGTCCCGGTGGGGCTGTTGGGGTTGGGCAGGAAAATCAGCTTGACGTTGCCGCCGGGTCGGCTGAACGCGTCGGTAATTTTCCAGTCGGAGGAATAGTCAACCTCTTCCCACTGCGCCCCTTGAAGTTCCGCCAGGGACTTGTAGAGAATATAGCTCGGATACGGCAGACGGAGCTTGTTCTGCTCGCCAACCAGGGCGCGAGTTACAATCGTCAGGATGTCGTCCGACCCGTTCCCGCACATAATCCAGGACGGGTCGACGCCTAAAACCTCAGCCGCCGCCTTGCGAAACGGCGTTCCCATCGCGTTGGGGTACAGGTTGAGCGTGTGCGCCGCCTTCGCAATCGCCTCGCGAACCCGTTCCGACGCCGGATACGGGTTCTCGTTGGTGTTGAGCTTGATAAAGTCGCCGCTTTGCGGCTGTTCGCCAGAAATATATCCGCCCATCTGGGCGATGTTGTCTCGAACGTACTGCATGTTTATGAAGGGAGTAGGGAATAGGAAACGATCTCTGCTCCCTCGCCACGCCGACCGGGGGCTTACGCACCCCGGCTCGCCTTAGAACCAGTTCGCTGCAAAGCCGCCGTCGACGCTCAGAACGGCTCCGGTAATGAATCCGGCAGCGTTTCGCGAGCACAGCAGCAATGCGGCGCCAGCCAGTTCGTCCGGGTTCCCGTATCGGCGCATCGGGGTGCCGCGCATGATGTTTTCGACCCGTTCCGGATCGAGAATCTTGCGGTTCTGTTCAGCCGGGAAGAATCCGGGGCAAATCGTATTGCAGCGAACGTTCTTCAGAGCCATGTCCTGAGCGATGTTGCGGGACAGGTTGAGAACAGCCGCCTTGGACGCGCTGTATCCGAAAACCTTCGACAGCGGGAGCAGGGACGTAACCGATCCGAAATTGAGGATCGCGCCGCCGCCGTTTTCCGCCATGTGTTCGCCAAAGACCTGGCAGGACAGGAACGTGCCTTTCAGGTTGATATT
>JAZUMX010000041.1:0-2065 GCA_045603865.1 Thermoguttaceae bacterium | reverse complement strand
GTCCAAACTTTGACAGTTATTTGGCAAACCTGGTTCTTTTTTTATTATCGGATATATCGTAGCTGATAATAATCATAAATTACTCCTTTTCAATATAAAAAACGGGATACTGATCAATTGGTTTATCTCGCATAAAGGCGCGATAGTAACTTTGAACATATTTAAAAATTGCGGAACGCCGCTGTAAAAGCGACTGCAAAATAACGCTTGTGTAAACGGGGGAATGTTTCCATTCAAGTTGATATTGATGGTTAAACACCTTAAAATGTTCAACTTTGAACTGTCCCAGGTTTATGGATTTTTTAATTTGCTGGTCAATAACAGGTCTAAACGGTTCAACGAGATCGCAGACCAGCGACTTTCTCATATAGAATTGTCTGTGCATGACGCCGCAGTACAGGTCAAAGCCGTAAATTGACAACAGGGATTCAATAAAAGAAAACAGGATTGTGTATCCAATATCCAGAGTCGAATTCACCCAGTCGGGTTTGATACGCGGCATGCGTTTCGTCCATGGGACGTTATTAAAATGATTTTCAAAGTACAGCCGGGCGGCTGCGCCTTCGATTCCCATGATTTCGTCAAGCGAATTGGCGTTTTGGAGTTTTTGAGGGCAGGAATCCAAAAAAGCAATCGCGTTTTTGAGTTCAGGAGATTTATTGCGCTGGATATTGAGCGTTTCGCGTTGAGAGCGAATTTTATTCGCTGTAAGATATTGGGCGATATCCCATCGATTATATTGATATTGAATCCGGTGCAGCGCTGTATTGGCGTCGCGATGAGAGCCGATTATCTGATATACGCGAAATCCGGTCGTCATAAGAATAATTGTAAATCCGAACTGAGACGCCCGCTGAATTAACCCGGTTGTAATTGACGTGTGTCCGACGATATATAAAGCAAACAATCGATAGCACGTAGATTGGCATTTGATTTTCCCGTCGGAATTTCGAATTACAAGATTATCGTTTAGAAAAGAAACTTTTTCTCCCTGGTTAAGGAAGGCAAACAATATCTGCTTTTTTTCGTAGGAAGGCGCGTCGAGCATAATAGTTGTTCTTCAAATTCTTAGTCTTCAATTAAACAGCGGTCGCAATAGGGATTATAAATACAATTATTACACTTTTCCGAATTGGATTGTGTAAAGGCGTTTAAATCAAAATGATTCATCTTTATAATTAGCGATTCGAATTTTGCTTTCATTTCCGGATCGTTTTCCGGCAGCGGGATATCGTAATTCCGGTTGTCGTCCATGCTGTGCAGACGAATCCGGTTGACAGTGTAGCCCATATCCCGCAGCGCAAAACATTGTCCGTAGACCTGAAAGACGTATCCATCGTAAATGGTAACGATTTTCTTCTTTCGTTCAACCAAAAAACCGTCGTCAGAGTCGAACACGTCTATTTTTCCGTAGATGTTATACGTTGAACTGTACACAGATATTCCCTGCAGGATATTCTTGCGGGTAGAATATCGTCCTGTATCAACCACCGTATGAGCCGCCTTGCCGTTGAGCTGGCTGGCGGACTGATACAAGGCGGTTGACAGGTCTTCATACAGCCCGTGAAAATAAATTGACGCGGGACAGAATATGAAGTCGTTCAGCGTTGACAAGGCTATGGGCTGTTCCATGCGATATTCCTAAAAGCGTTACCGCTTTTTCGCGTGTCGGTCGACGGCAAACGCAAACCACTCGTCGTTGCTAATCGGCTTTGTCTTGCATTTGCCGGATTTCTCCTCCTCAATGCCGTTTTGCAGCATCCACAGACCCTTGAGAGCAATGTGATACGCGCCGTTGGCGTCCGCGTCTTTGGGCATTGACGCATTGGAAATCTCCACATATTCTCGCGAATCGAAGAACGTCCCGTCTTTGCCCCGGATGGGGGAGAGAATATAGTCTTCGTCCGGCTGACCGGCGCTTGCCGGTCGGCTGTACCGCATTTGAAGCGTCAGCTTGAGGAGCCAGTTCAGCGTTTTGAAGAAATCTCCTTTCCCCTGGTTCGCGATTGTCTCTTTCAAATCCTGACCCGATTTGTACTCAATGTCGTATTTATCAAACAGCTGC
>JAZUMX010000040.1:0-3902 GCA_045603865.1 Thermoguttaceae bacterium | reverse complement strand
TGCTTTGACTTCCGGGCCGACGTCGTGGTTGGAACACGCAATAACCAGCATACGCCCGTTTTTGAATGGAACCATACTGATGATGTGACGCGGGCAGGCGGCTTCGCAGGCGCGGCAGCCGCGGCATTTGTCGTAATCGATATGCGACATCCCGTTGACAATCTGAATCGCCCCGTACTTGCAGGCGCGCATGCAGTCGCCAAAGCCCAGGCAGCCGTAAGCGCAGCCCTGAACGCCGGAAACGAGGTTGGCGGCGGCGCAGGTCTTTTCTCCAACGTAGTTTTGCATCTGCAACTTGGTTTCGCAGTCTCCAGAGCAGTGGACGACGGCGCGCTGAGGAACGACGTCTCCCGCTTCAACGCCCATGATTTGAGCGATTTGCGTAACTTGAGCGGCTCCGCATTGCGTGCATTGGTTGGCGGAACCGTTGCCTTGCGCGAGGTTCTTTGCCAGGTCGGCACAGCCGGCGTATCCGCAAGCGCCGCAGTTGGCGCCGGGAAGAATCGAAAGAATCTTTTCCTCTTTCGGGTCAACTTCAACCGCAAAGGCGACGTTTGCCCAGCCTAAAATCCAGCTCAAAACGATTGCCAGCGTCAGCAGGACGATAACGGAAATGATAATTACGTATACAGTTGTCATGGCGAAATGCCCTTTATTTAAGTTTGATGTGTTACAAGTCTGTTACAGCCCCAGCCACTTGGAAAGCCCAGCGTTGACGCCGGAGAATCCCATAAACGCCATCGCCAGAATGCACGCTGTCAGCAGCGCGATTCCAACGCCGCGGAACGGTTTGGGAATATCGTTGAGTTCCAGTTCTTCGCGAATTCCCGCCATAATCGTGATGGCAATCGTGAATCCCAAGCCGCCGCCGACCGAGTAAACCATTGCTTCTGTCAAACCCCAAAGGTTGGCGGGATCCTGCAAACGCTTCATGATTTCCAAACAGGCAAAGAGAATCGCGCAGTTGGTTGTAATCAAAGGCAGGAAGACGCCGAACGCCTTGTACAGCGGCGGAAAGAACTTCTTAACGTACATTTCGACAAACTGAACCGAGGCGGCAATGACGAAAATGTATACCAGATAGCTCAAAATCGACAGGTTCGGCGCGACGCCTTCTACGCCAAAAGCGTTGAAAAGCCAGACTGTTCCCGGGGCGTCTGGACGAAGAATGTAGTACGTAAACGTCCAGGACAGGAACCCGGCAATCGTCATAACGAACGTAACCGCCAAGCCCATGCCGAACGCGGACGACAGCTTTTTCGACACGCCCAAAAAAGGACATATCCCGACGAAGTTGATTAATACAAAGTTGTTGATTACCGCGGCGGTAAGGAACAGCAAAAGCAATGAAAGGAACGTTTCCATAATATTCTAAATGTATGTTATAAGTTTGCCAGTCGCCAAACGGGACGGGTTATTTTCAGTTTTCCTGTTTTTTGGAACCAATCCAGTTGAAAAACGCCATCAGGCAGCCGAGGGTTAAAAACGCGCCCGGCGGCAGAATCATGATTCCGCAATTGACCCAGAAGTCGCTCGACAGAACCGTGTATCCCATCAGCGTTCCGGAGCCGAACAGTTCACGAACGACCGCGATGGAGCACAGACCCAGCAGGAACCCGAGTCCCTGTCCGAATCCGTCTGCAATGGCGGGAACCAAAGACTGTTTCGACGCGCAGACTTCGCACCGGGAAATGATAATGCAGTTGACGATAATCAACGGAATGTACGGACCCAGCTGTGCGCTCATTTCCGGCATAAACGCCTGCAGAAAGTAGTCTGCGATCGTAACGAACGTGGCGATCGTCAGCGTGAAAACGAGGATTCGCAAGTGCGGTTTAATGATTTTTCTCAACAGAGAAACCATGATGTTGGCGCAGACGAGAACAAACGTTGTTGCCGCCGCCATGGTGATGGCTCCCTGTACGTTAGTTGTAACAGCCAGCGTCGGGCACATGCCCAATACCTGCCGATACGTGGGGTTTTCCGGAATGATTCCGCGCCAGAATCGTTCCAGCGCTGTAGGTTGATCGTTCATGATATATCTAATTGTATTTTAAGGTTGCTGTTTATTTGAGTTCTTCCCGCCAAGTTTTGAGCGTGGAATTGACGATGTCGCAAACGGACTGCGAGGAAATCGTCGCCCCGGTCAGAGCGCGAATTTCGTTCTTTTCCGGCGAGCCGTCTTTTCCTTTGACAACGGTAATATCTTTGTCTGAAGCGGTTCCAATGAACTGGTTGCGGAAGCTTTCTTCTTTGATTAAGTTTCCCAAACCGGGCGTTTCTTTTTGGTTGATAACGACAAGCCCCGTCAGTTTGGTTGCGGACGTATCCAGGCCGACCAGCAGATCGACGACGTCTGCAAATCCCTGACCGCTGGCGGGCAGAACCCAGCCGGTGGGGTTCTTGTCAGCGTCAAAGCACTGGTAGGCGACAACCTTTTTGCCGTCTTTTTCCAACGTCTTTTCGACAACGTTGGCGATGTCCGTATTGGGAACCAGGTTAGGAATTTGGCTGTACGTCGCTTCCCGACGGTTCTTTTCGATAATCGGGCCCCAGTTGAGCTGAACGAGAATCAAAACCGCGCTGTAGAGCGCCGCCATCAACAGGATCAGCCACGCCTGAACCAGGTAGTTGTCTTTCCACGTTTTCTTTCGCGTTGAATTTTCTTCTGACATGATATTGGACAATTTATATAAATGTGTAATTTGATAAGTGATTTATTTTGCCGGTTTGACGAATCCGACGGGTTTGGGAATCGTCATTCTGTTGATCATCGGAACGAGGGCGTTCATGAGCAAAATGGAGAACATGACGCCTTCCGGATAGGAGCTGAAGCAGCGAAGCAAAACGGTAAAGAACCCGAATCCGACCCCGAAAATGATTCTGCCTTTGGTTGTGATGGGGTTGGTAACGGGGTCAGAGGCGATGAAAAACGCCGCAAGGAAGATCGCTCCGTTGATAACGTGAGCCATGCCAAACTGGAACGCGTGCGGTCCCATATTAAACAGAGCGGCAAAGACAAACGTCGAAACCAGGGCGGATACCGGGACGTCCCACGTTACGGTTTTGCGAATGAGCAGATAAATGCCGCCGATCAGCAGCGCGATAATGGACGCCTCGCCCAGCGAGCCGTTTTGCTGCCCGATAAGAGCGGTTTGACTAATCAGCTGAGTGAAGTAGTCGGCGCTGCCGCTTTTCAGAAGGGTCATCGGGGTGGCTTGCGTAAGGATTTCCGCCAAGCCTTTGTCCAGTCCGCCGATGTTGGCGTCTGCAGGCAGCAGATACGCTCCCGCCGCCATCTGTGACGAAAACCCGAGCATGGCAAACGCTCGGCCGACCATCGCCGGGTTGAAGATATTGCAGCCCAATCCGCCGGAGACGGTTTTACCCAGCCCAATCGCGACGACTGATCCAACAACGCTGACGTACCACGGCGCGCTCCACGGCAGCGACAGAGCCAGAATCAACGCTGTTACAATCGCGGAGCAGTCTTCCAAATGGGGACGCCGCCCGCGCATGGATTCAAACACGGCTTCCGCCGTAAGGCAGGAAATAAGGCAAAGCCCAATCTGCCAGACGGCGTACCATCTAAAGACGTAAAACGACATCCCGATTACGGGAACAAGACCGATAATAACGTCGAGCATAATCCACCGCGTCGACAGTTTCGAGTTCGACAGGTGCGGCGACGACGTTACGTATAAATCCAGTTGAGTGTTTGACATGAGTATAAATAATTAGTAATGAGTAATCGGGGCGTTCAGCAAACGCGTGACAATCTAAAAACTGCTGCCTACTGTCTCTTGCCTACTGCCTGACTCTATTTCTTGCTGAGTTTTTGTACTTGAATTTTCCCTGTGCGGATGAGCTGAACCAGCGGGAGGCTGGCTGGGCAGGTGAAC
>JAZUMX010000039.1:0-4024 GCA_045603865.1 Thermoguttaceae bacterium | reverse complement strand
CAGTGAATTCCAGCGTACCAACGCCGTCTTTATAGAACGTTCTGTTGTTTTCATTATGGGGATTGGTAACTTTAGCGGAAATAATCAAGTCGGACTTCGTATCAAGCTCCGTCGCAGAAGCGCTGGTAACGTCTTCAACATACAGGCTGGTTGTATGACCAAACGAGATCGTCGCGTTTCCATTGTCTGATGCCGTGATCTTTACCGGTTGAGCGGAGGGCTTGTCGCGTAGAGCGGAAACTTTCGTCGAAAGCTTATACGCTTTCCATGAGCCGTTTCCGTTTGAAGCGTAAAGTTCAGCGCCGTTTTTAAATACCGTATTGTTCAGATTGTTATAAACTGCGCCTTCGTTGCTGATCTTGCCGCCGTCAACGATAAACTGAATTGGCGTGCTATGATCGGCATTGGAAACAACGTCTTGAGCGGCAAAAATCACTTCTGCGCCAGAATTAACGGTAATGGTTTTAGATTGATAATATCCGAACACGGTTGTATTCTTGCCTGTACCTACGCCAGTCCAGCCTTTTGTAGCTTTGAGTACGCCTTCTTCAACAACAATGTTGCCGGTAAAACTGTTGGCATTGTTTGACAGTTCCATCGTTCCCGCCCCAGTTTTCGTAAAGTAACCAGCTCTGTTAGATGCATTGGCTAAGACCGCGGTAACTATAAAGTCAGAGGCGTCTGACTTGGTTATATCCGCAACGTCAAACGTTGTTTGCGGACAAATGGTCGCGTTGGTTTTGGCGGTTCCGGTTGCCGTACTGGCAACTTCAAAGACAACTGGACTTTCTGCGGTGTTACCGTCGCCGGCAAAGGCAATCTTGGTAGTTCCGTTTACCATGAACGCTTTCCAGTCTTTGTTTCCATTCGTTGCAACAATCTTCCCGCCGTTGTAAAATTCAGCATTGGAAAGATTGTTGAAAACCGCGCCTTCGTTAGTAATCGTACCTCCATTGACGATAAACCGAATTGGGTAAATAGCGTCGGCGTTAGAAGCAACATCCTGCTTTGTAAAAATCAATTCTGCGCCCTCGTTTATGGTAACGGTTTTATTTACCTTTTTCCCAAAAACAGTAGTTGTCCCCGACGCGCCAGTCCAGGACGTTGTTGCCTTGAGCGTTCCTTCGTCAATAACAATGTTGCCGGTGAAATCGTTGTTTGCGTTTGACAAAACCATCGTCCCTTTGCCTGTTTTGGTAAACGAGCCAGCCACATTTCTGTTATTGCAGTCTTTCAAAAGGGCAGACACATCCAAAGTTGAGTTTTCAGCAACGTCAAACGTAACGCCGGCATTGGTTCCGTCTCGATAACCGCGAAGAGAAATGCCTCTTCCGGAACTGGTTGACTGAATTGTCGCGTTGCCGCTGGTAACGGAGACGTCTCCATTGAAAATAGTTAACCAAGTGGGTTCTCCGCCTCGTTCTTCAAAGACGCCGTTATTTTTCAGTTCGATATTGCCGTATGTCGTTAATTTATTGGTTGCAGTAGCAATTGTTCCACCATCGGCAACTATCGTAAATTTGGGATGAGCTTCCGCGCCGCCAAAGACGTCAATGCCGGCATTCGAGGATTCCGTTTCCAGAACCGCTCCGGATTTAACGGTAATTTTACGATCAGCATTGGATGGGTTGCCCAGCGGCGTTGCCGTTGTACTGGATCCGTTGCAGTTGTATGCCATTACAACAGTACCCGCAGTAATAGTTAAATCGCCGTTGAACGTATTGGGAGCGGCAAGTTTTAACGTTCCCGCCCCCGTTTTCTCAATAGCGTTAGCTTTTGTAGCTCCATTGTTGTTAATTGTTGGGTCTGTAATAATAGCAGAAATGGTCAGGTCAGGAAGGCTGTCAGATGAACCGGAACTGGCGGTAATGTCTTCAACGTAAATTGTGGACGTAACGCTTCCAACCTGGTTGCCTTGCGGAGCAAATGAAATCGTCGTGTTGCCATTGCTCTTGTTGGAGTCAATTGTTACCAGAGACGCTGACGAGTTGTCGCTGTTGCGAACTACGTTAAGATTCAGGAACTTATATGCTTTCCAAGCGCTATTGCCGTCAGCGGCGTATATTTTCGCTCCATTTTTTAACGTTACATTGGTTAAATAATTGAAATAAGCTCCCGAGTTGGTAATCGTTGTACCGTCGGCAATTAGACCGTAAGAGCCATTATAACCAGAGTCATTGAAAACATCCTGGTTGGCTAAAACCAAATTACCTCCTTTAGGAGCCTCAAGAACGCCGGTAAATGCGTGGTCGCTCTTGTTATAAAACGTAGCTGTTACATTGGCGGGAAGGGAAATATTCCCCGCGCCGGAAATAACGCCAAAAATATCGACGTTCTTTTCGGTATTGACAACAAACGAGGTGTTTGCGGCAACCGCTAAATTTCTTAACGGAACCCGCTTGTCAGCAGAATTGAGCGTAAGTTCGCCGGAACCGGAAAGGGAAAGGCTGCCGCTGTTGAAGTTGACGCGGTATGCATCAAGGCTGGCGTCTCCGGAAAGGGTAAGAGCCAGCGTTCCGCCGCCCATAACCACCGTCCGATTGACTGCGTTGATTTGATCCAGCGTTGCCGTCAGCGTCGACGCCGTCGTCGTACCGCCAACGTAGATTCCCAACGGGGTTTGCGTTGCGGAGCTGAGATCGGCAGACGACGTGCGAAGCCACGTCGTTTTTGTGGAAGAGCTGCCCGCCATGTTGTCGATAACGTAATCGTGTCCCGTTGCCAGCTGACCTTCATAATAAGCTTGTTCGCCCGCGGTCAATTCGCGATTGAAAACCATGACCTGACCGCTGGTTCCGGAAATAACCGTTGTTCCAGTAACCGTCTCCGGTTTGACAACCCCGCCGACCCGGTCGATCGTTTCATTGGCTTTCCACCAATTGGTCAAACCGTTATAGGTATGAGCCGCAATGTTGACAATATCCTTTTGATCCATCGCGTCGTTATAAACAGACGCGTTGTCGATAGAACCGTAGAGCGTTTCACCGGCAACCGTATTGCCTACAGTAAAGTTTTGATTGATTTCGTTACGCGCGGATGTATTGCCGCTTCCAATAAACTGACCATTGATATACAGGTAATGCATAGTCCCAACGCCAGTCGTTACAACGTAATTTTCAGATCCGCAATAAATTTCCGGATAGCCTGTTATAGTAACGTCTGCCCCCCACCAGTAACTTTTAAGCCCTCCAACGCCTTCTGTTGTGTTTGAGGTTCGGAAACTGTTACATTCACCGGTTCTGTCTCTTCTTCCCCACGCCATAATGCCAACCGTGTCTCTTCTGTTTGATGTCAAAAACGCCGAGAGCGTATAGTTTGAAGTACCGGTTGGAAGCTCGAGTTGAGTGTCGCCAATTTTTGGCAAAGCCAAACCTTTATTATCCAGCGTACCCTGAGCGTATCCGTTATTGGCAGTCAGTTTGCCGTCAACAATTGACGAATTTACCAGATTGAGCGGGACAGAATGAACTGAATCCGTAACAACGTTGTCAGTCGCGCTGTCGAAATTCCAGAAAACAAGCATGTCCGCTTGGACGGGGCAGGAAAGGGCAGTCAGCAGCGCTGCGACAAAAAGAGCAAAGACGCATCCGCGCATTAAAACGCGAGTCGAGGAAATTGTATTCAGCTTTTGAGCTTGGGTCATTTCGTTTTCTCCAAAAAGGAAAAATCAGGAAACAGGGTTTGTAAACGAATTTGCATTATATATATTATACACGAGATTTTTCAATCTGACGGCGCTATAAGAAAAATTTCTTGAAAAAAGAATGGGAAAGATAATAAAATAGGCAATTTACATAAACATCAAGACGTGTGTATGGAGTGCGACGGCTTGACGTCGCTTTCATTACCAATTCCGACGCGAACCTCGAAAATGTAATTCGTGCCAATAATGTTATGAATATCAGTTTTAATTCTCTACGATGAAATTTGACTATGATTCATATCGTTACTGGCACGAAATACATTTCTGACGATTCCAGCTTTTTTCTTATAAAAGCGACGTCAAGCCGTCGCACTCCAAACC
>JAZUMX010000038.1:0-1959 GCA_045603865.1 Thermoguttaceae bacterium | reverse complement strand
TTTCCAAAAAACTTTAGTAATGGGAGGATTTCATACTACTAGTACACAAACTTCACGCTGACTTTGCCGGGGGTTACGGCTTTCGCTCTGAACCAGTACGCGCCCAGGGACGTCGGGAAGTCCGTCTTGAACGTCTTTCCAGGCTCGACTATAGTCTGATAGCTGTCAATCCAG
Source organism: Thermoguttaceae bacterium (assembly GCA_045603865.1). GTDB lineage: Bacteria > Planctomycetota > Planctomycetia > Pirellulales > Thermoguttaceae > RUG11551. The sequence continues at coordinate 1,785 of JAZUMX010000038.1, read as the reverse complement.
AGTTCCTTGTCCGTCGCGTTGGCTTGAATCGTAATTGCAATCGGTTTGTCGCCGTGGTTGACGATCTCGACCGATTTCTTATCGTAGCCGGCGCCAAGAAACGGGTCGGAGACGTCGCCGGATTTGACGTCCGACTCTTTCCAGACATATCCGAACCCGCGGGGTTTGCCCAGCGTCCATAAATCGTCGACCGCGCCTGCCCAGACGGAAGCGTACCCGTCTTCCGAGCGGATAATATGGCTGTTGGATTCCGGCGACGCAGAGACGTCAACGCCGCCTAAAACCAGCAAGCCGCGCCAGGAGCAGTAGTCGTTAATAACGTACTCATGCGAGGCGATAGGGCGAATCTTGGGAACCGATCCGGCGTTGGCGGCGGGCAGTTCGTAAAACGTCCCGGCGCAGCTGAACAGGTCGCGTTCTGTCGCAACCTCTCTGTCCAGACGCAGAAAAATCCCGTCTTTGCTCTGGCTGGCGCCGGATTTCTGAACTGGAAGACGGTATCGCTTGCCATTATAGGTCAGAAGAACAGACAGGTCGTCTATTGTAAAGATCGATTCCGGAATCGGCTCCAGCGCGACCATGCTTTCGACTTTTTCGATTCGCGCCTGTTCGTTTTCCGTCTCGCGAGTCAACGAGCCGTCCACGTTGAGATGATACAGCCGTTTGGGCTGTTTGACGCCGTCGATTACCGGCTCCGGAACGACGCAAAGCCAGCCGCCGTTGGTCGTACTCCACAGCGTAGACGGCGTCCAGGACGAGCTGGCTTCCGTCGCCAAGCCGTTGAAAATGGGCGACGACGCGACAGAACGGTCGTCTTTGTTTCTGTACTGAAATTCGACGGTTGCGTTCTCCAGATCGACGTCTGAAACGACGCGAATCCATTGAGCTGCCGGCGCGTCAGAGAAGTCAACAAACGCTGTTTGTGTAACAGAAACCGTCTTCCACTCTTCCCAGACGCCCGTTCCGTCTTTGTCGATTTCAAAGGCGATTTTTGCCGGGTTTTCTATAAACGCAGAGTGTTTATAATTTCCTTCTCCGTCGATATCGCTAGACCACATCGCCGGCGTATCGACAGCAATCCAGGCGCATTTGTAGTCGAATCCGGCAAACAGATACGGGTCTGACGGTACGCCCGCCTTGACCGGTTCTTCCTTCCAGACGGCTCCGCGCCCTAACGCCGGACCGAATTTGGTTATCTGTTTCGGGTCGATAAACCAGAGGTTGGAGTTCGACTGTCCCGGGGCTTTGAGGTTTCCTTTGAACGGGGATTTGTTGAGGAATTCGCTCTTGGCGGAATCGTCGCAGCCGCAGACGATTTTTCCGTTCCAGAAGCAGAAATCGCCGACGACTTTCAGGTACGACGACAGCGGCTTGATTCCCGCGGACGAGTTCCGTTTGAACGTTTTGGGGAAGTTCCAGAACATGCCGTGCATTGTCATGAGCAAGCCGCCGTCTGGAAGTACGGATTTCCCGTTGTCGGCGACTTCGCGAATCCGCGGCCATTCGGTATTCCAGCCGTGCGCCCCGTCGTAACAATGTGACGCCTTGGGAAGCCGGTACGCTGACCATTCGCCGCCGTCGAGAAGCATGAGAATAACAGAGCGGTCGTCCCAGCCGACAGCCCAAATCGGGTCGGTTTCCGGGTTGTTGGAACCGTAAATCCCGTTCGGTCCGGTAACTTCGGTAAACTGGTTTCGGCGAACGAGCGTCCAGTTGTCTTTTCCCGTTCCCTTGCCGTCCCACGACCCCAGCGCGCCGGACGGCGTCGTCGGGTCAACTCGCGCC
>JAZUMX010000037.1:0-4087 GCA_045603865.1 Thermoguttaceae bacterium | reverse complement strand
AAGATTTACGGCGTTCAGGCGACCGGCGCCGCCAGCATGGTCAATTCGGTTCACGACGCTCATATTGAACGTCTGGACAGTGTCTCGACCATTGCAGACGGCATCGCGGTCAAGCAACCGGGAACGCTCACGTTTGAATTCTGCAAGCAGTATGCAGACGATATTGTAACAGTAACAGACGACGAAATCTCTTCTGCGATTTTGGCGATGATCGAAAATCAAAAGCTCATTGCAGAAGGCGCAGGCGCCGCGCCCGTTGCCGCCGCCATGTTCAACAGAATTCCCATCCAGGGAAAAAAGACGGTCTGTCTGGTTTCCGGCGGAAACATCGACGTTACAATCCTGTCGCGCATTATAACCCGCGGTTTGATGAAAACCGGACGTTACGGCGCTATGCAAATTGAACTGATTGACAAACCCGGTCAGCTGGAAGGCGTCGCGTCGATTATCGCCAGAATGGGCGGCAACGTCGTTTCGATTCATCACGAACGCTCTTCAGAAACGGCGGACGTCAACGGCTGCTATTTGCGAATCGTCATGGAAACGAGAAACTTCGATCACTTCACGGAAATTCGCAACGCCCTGATTGCAGGGGGATACAAAATCTGCTAAGAGTGACGTTCTGATTGCAACGAAAAAGTACCTTGAGTTTGGCTCGTCTGGCGCTCTTTGTCAGACGAGCCAAAATTATTTTGCGATTCGGTTTCAAACGTATTATCGGTACGTTTCCATGTTTTCGATGAGGATTCGACCAACTTCGACAATCGTTGCGGGGCAGCGCGTGATTTCCGTATGGACGCTTTCGACAACCAGCTCGCTTTCGACGTCGTTCAAGTGTGACGAAGTATAGGCGACGACGCCGTCGCTGCGTTGGGATTTGTCTGACATTTGACCGATAATCGAATGGTACTTTACGTAGGGCGATTTAATGCACTTTTCCATCGCCGGAAAGATGGGCGAGTTTGCCGAGAGCGAATCGACGCTGGTGCTATGCGAATAAATAAACGACGTCGTGCCTATGTCATTGTTACGAATCTTCATCAGTTCTTTAAATGTATCTTTCATATCTGTAGTTCTGGCAATAAACGCCTTGCCCAGCGAACGGGTGGTGAGGTTTGCCATTGCGCTGCCGCGCTGAGGAACGGCGATGAAAATCACCCGATGGATCGACGTGTTGTACGTAAACTTGAACCAGCTTTTGAGTTTCGCTTTGAGTTCCGGCGAGCCGTTGAGATTGTCGATGGAATCTTTGCTGACCAGATTCCAAAGATGGTCTCCGCTGTCGATTGTTTGCATTCTCGAAACCAGCCCGCCCATCGAGTGCCCGATAAGAACAATCCGATCGAAAACCGGATTGGTATGGTCTGGGTCAAGCGTCTGACGGATTTCCGCCAGGTCCTCTCTGAACTGCGCCGCCGACACCCAGAACGGCTGTCCGTTGGGATACAGGTAGAACCAGAACTGGTACCGGTCGCGGATTTCCGGGATGATTCTCAGCGTGTTGAACATGTCAAGCCACGTAACCTGTGACGACGCCAGGCCGTGAACCATAATAACGGGAATCTTGTTCGGGTCGTATTTCTGGGTCATGTAAAAGCCCTTGACCGTTCGGCTCGACCCAGGAATGACATCCAGGAGCTTGTCCGGCGTAAGCAGACCGACTGCCGCGACGTCGTCCGTATTTATTTTATCCATCGACGCGACCAACGCCGTCGTCCAGTCGCTTTCCAGAGGAACCTTCTTTTCCTGGATTTCGACCGACGCCCCTTCCACCGGGTCGTAAAACTCGATGGTTAAGTGCGTTTCCGATTCCGAGCCTTCCATCAGCGAGTCGCCTTCGTTGTCGAACGCGTCCATGTTCGGACGAATCAGCGCCGTCGCCACCGAGAACTGCCGAACGGGCGTGTATTTGCTCGCCGGGCTGTTGACGTCGTACCGGTTGAGAATCATCATCGGTTCGCCCAACCCGTGCTGACGATACCGGTTTACCGTCCCGTTGAGGTCAAAGTCGGAGGCGAACTGAATGTCGCTGACGTCCTCCGGCTTCAGGTCGTGCGTTTTGATTACCATCTCGATATTGAGCGCTTCTTCTCCCCCGTTGAGAACGTACTGCAGTTCCGGCTGATACGGCAGCGAGTGCTTTGTCTGCGCCTGATTTTGGAGCTGCTGTTGAATCAAACGAAGAATTCTGTCTGAAGAAGCGTTGTAAAGAATGCACATGTTGCGGAAGTCCGGCGAGTAGGCGTTTCGCGCCGTTTCAAATCGGGCTTCAAACAGAAACCGGTACGTGTACACCAAACACTGCACGTACAGACGCATTGCCTGGGGATATTTCCGATCCAGCTCGAGCTTTCGCCCTTCTTTGTAACACAGTTCCGATACTGTGAAAAGCAGCTGCGATTCCGTCGAGGAATGAACGAACGGCTCGATTTCGTCGATAACCTGCTGGCGGTTTGTTCTGACTTTTTTCGCCCAGTCGCAGGTGCGAAGAATCGTCATGGTTCGATCGCTGAGGATATCGTCTGTAAGCGATAAATCCCGAACCGATTCCGCCTGCATCAGCGACGAATGATTATTCTCCCGAAGCAAAGATTTCGGACCCATACAGCCAACAACGCCCAACGCTGTCAGCGCCAAAATCAGCGCGAGCGTTATCGAAAGTCGGCAGGATGGAAAACGATTTGCCATGTTGAAATTCTATATAATATATAGTACCCCGACGCAGTTTAGCAATTTTTGGCAGATAACGCAAGAGGAAAATGGGCAATTAATGGAAGACGGTAATAGAGCAACCAACAGGAGCGAAATTACGCTTAGACAAGCCAAAATCCGCGGTCCTAATAGAGAATAAAAAAGCGGGAGCTCAGCTAACGCTTTACTCCCGCGTTTTAATTAGTTTTACCTATTTTACCGTTAGAAGTCCAGCGGTTTAATCCAAGCTTCTTTGAGGACGTCAATCGATTCGCTGAACAGTTGGATGTCGCCGGCGGAGACGGTCATGTACTTCTCTTCCGAAACGACGCCGATCGGGTCGCAGGGCATGTCGCCGAAGATCGCCTGAACTTTCGCGACATTTTCGGGAGCGACTTCCAGCAGGAATCGGGTGTTGGATTCGCTGAACAGTTTCGCTACTGCGTTGTCCAGAATGTTGGCTTCGCAAGCGAGAACGTCAATGTCGAGGTCAACGCCCCTGCCGCCGGCAAACGCCATTTCCGCAGCGGCGACAGCCAGACCGCCTTCGGACAGGTCGTGACAAGCGCGAACCAGCCCGGCGTCGATGGCGGCGTGAACGGCGTGGAAAATCAGCTCGGCTTCGTTGACGTCCACCTTCGGAACGCGTCCGCCGGTTAAGCCGTTAACCAGATTGTAATGGCTTCCGCCCAGCTCGTTGTTCGTCCAGCCAGCCAGCATAACGACGTTACCCGGCTTTTTCAAGTCCATTGTAACGCACTTGCGGACGTCTTCAACCTGTCCCATGGCGGAAATGAGCAGAGACGGCGGAATGGAAATCGGTTCCTGACCGGCGGGGCGGAACTCGTTGTTGAGCGAGTCCTTGCCGGAAACGAACGGCGTTCCGAGTTCCAGCGCCATGTCGTGACACGCCAGCGCGGCGCGAACCAGAGATCCGAGCGTTTCCGGTCGGTCTGTGTTGCCCCAGCAGAAGTTGTCCAGAATGGCGATTTTATCCGGGTCGGCGCCGACGGCAACGGCGTTGCGAATCGCTTCGTCAATGGCAGACGCCGCCATCCATTTCGGGTCGAGGTCGCCGTAGTACGGGTTCATGCCGCAGGACATGACAACGCCCTGCATGGTTTCCTGACGCGGCCTGACAACCGCAGCGTCGCCGGGTCCGTCGTCGTTGGCGCCAACCAACGGTTTGATAACGGATCCGCCCTGAACTTCGTGGTCGTACTGACGAACAACCCATTGTTTTGAGGCGACGTTGTAGCTGGAAAGAATCGCTTTGAGTGATTCGAGCAGGTCGTATTTCGGCTCGCCGGAGAGTTCTTCCGACTCTTCAACCGGCGTGTAGACGGCTTCGCGGATTACCGGCGGGCGGCCGTCGTGCATGAACTTCATTGGCAGG
>JAZUMX010000036.1:0-2816 GCA_045603865.1 Thermoguttaceae bacterium | reverse complement strand
AATGTCGTGAACGTTATCAATGTCGTCGATGTTGTCGATATCATCAACGCCGTCTATATCGTCGAGACCATCAACATCGTCTACGTCGTCGATGTCGTCAATGTCATCAATATCATCTACGTTGTCGATATCGTCGATGTCAATGTCGTCGAAGTCGTCGATGTCATCATAGAAGTCGTCATAGAAGTCATCATCGAAGTCGCTGGCATAATCGTCGAAGCTGTCAAGATCATAGAGATCGTCAAGATCATAGTAGTTGTCATAAAATTTGTCAAATTCGTCGAAACTAATATCCTTGAACGCGTCAATCTGTTCTTTGGTTAATCTGCCGTATTCTCTGTCCAGTTCGTTAACCAGAGATCGGTAGTTCAAGTTGGCAGAAGACACTAATCCATGACGGTTGAGCATAATCATACGAGATAAATGGCCAAAGCCGTAATCCAGCCAAAATGGAACGGAGCCAACATAAGCGTCTCGATATGACATGTTAGCCCACGGGAGATTGTAACGTCTTGCCATAGCGGCGGCTCTGTGCGGGTTCGGGTCCATAGCAACGCCGACAACTTCAAATCCCTTGGCTTTATAAGCTGGATAGGCGCGTCTGAGATAATTGAGTTTTTCGACGCTGGCGGGATCTGATGGCGACCAGGGGAATACCAGGACGTTTTTGTTTTTCAGGTTTGCCATGTTGAATTGTTTGCCGTCAACAGTCTTTCCGGTAATGGGAAGCGGTTTTCCTTTGAGAGCCAAACGTTTGGCGGCGCCTTGCATCTTCTTGACGATTTCCTGAACTTTGGCGTCCTTAAATCTAAAGAAATAATTAACGTACTTTGTGTACCGGGCGGAGGCGGCGACAGAGTCAAAAACTTCTTCGGCGTGTGCCGTTCGGAAGGCGACTGCCGCAACTTTACTATTGGCTTTAGCGCCATAGCTGGCAATCATACTGTCAACCGCTCTGGCGGTTCTGTCAAACATGGCTTTGTCGTTTTTAGCGGTCGATACCGACAATGCGTTGATAAGCTTGCTCAAGACAACGTCTTCAGCCATTTCCGTCAGTCCAGCAGCTTTAACGTCAGAAGCAAGCGCGTTAAAATCAGCGGAGTTGTCTACGCCTTTAAGCTGTCCGAGTTCTTTGGTGCAAATCAGTTTGATCTGGTACAGACGCTGGAGTTTTGCCTTGTTATCAGCAGGCGTCTTTTTGATTGCTTCTGTCGTGTTCGATGAGATCTTTTCGATTTCAGAAAAATCGTTGGTCTTTTTGGCTTCCTGAAACTTCAGATTAAGCAATTCCATGGAAATGACTTCCGCGACTTTGGGCTGATCTGCTTTTTTAAGTTCAGCAGGCATGGCGTCAATCAGAGCGTTAGCTTTTTTACTGCCAAGTTTGACGAGAATCTGCAGGCTCTTGACTTTAACGGAGGCAGCGCGCTGAATCTGTTCGCTGGTTGCGTCCTTGTGTTCAATGACTTTGTCAGCTGCGGCAATTCGCGCTTTGCACAGTTCGGTAATTTGAGCGACAGCTTCTTTTTTCGATTGGTTGTCAGGACGTTTAACGTTCGAGAGCTTTTCGATAAACGCCATATACTGTGCCGGAGTTCCGTTTTGAGGAACGGAATAGGTTGCGGCGGCTGTTTGTTTAGCGTTTTTAGCCGCGGGCTGGGCAGGCGCTGCGTCTGCAATGCAGGACGCCATAAACAGGGTCATAGCCAGAAAGACGGCTATATTCATCAAAGTACAACGCATGTTTTTTTCCTTGTGATGATGTGGTAAAAAAATCTTGTCAGGCGGCTTTACGGTTTGCTTTATAGCATGCTTAAAGCACCTGATTACAACCAAATTTTATATAATTAATTATACTGGATAACGTATATAAAGACAAGGGGGGGGAATAAGACGTTTTATTGGGTGCAACCCTTATTATTGGATTTAATTCTCGCCCCTCTTGCAATTGATTCTGGTTTGGGTTATCATAATAAGAAATCGGATTACGAATAGTTGTATTCATTTTTAAAGGATATTTTTAAGAGGATAATTCAAATGAGAACATTTTTATTTGTCGCCATGACGGCGTTGACGCTGTTTGTCAGTTCTGCTCAGGCTGCTGTAACAGACGGCAGCGTAAACGCGGTTACGGAAAACGGTGTGATTTCGCTGTATCGAGCTGGGGAGACGTCGCCGTTTGCGTCGCTGCCAGCCAAGACAGAGTCCGGAGACGTTCTGGAAGTTGTAACAATCGACGGTCCGTTTGTTGGACTGCGAGTTTCTCCCAAGCTGGGCGAAGCCCGAACGGTCAAGTCGCTTTTCATCCCGGACATTACCGTTTCCTCGTCGTGGGCGAACGAATCGTCCAACGTGTTGGGAACCGCCGGGCTGACGACCGCCAACGGGAATCCCGGGTCGTACATGTTCGTAGCTGCGGCAAACCCGGAAACGAACAAAGGCGTTGTCGCCGCCTGGCTGACGACCGACAAGGCGTCGGGCGTTGTCTTTACGCGTCTGAACGAAAGCGGTCAGCTTGTCATCAAGGCGGAATCGCAGTACGGTCGATGGGAGATTCCCGCTGACGCCAAGACGGAAAACTATCAGGGAGAAATTCTGGTTATCGGCGCCTTCGACGACTGCCGATTCGGGTTGGAGGCGTACGCTGATCAGGTTGCCAAACAGTATTCCATTCATCTGCTGCCGCAGCCGAGCGGGTACTGTACATGGTATTCAAACGTGCATGGCGGAGCGGGAAACGAAGTCGCCACCCGCGAGTTTATGGACGTTGCAGCGGAAAAGCTGGAAGTCGGATCGTAGCCATGTCGTTCTGTGAG
>JAZUMX010000035.1:0-2978 GCA_045603865.1 Thermoguttaceae bacterium | reverse complement strand
TGAGGTCTTCCCGCCGCTTCGTGTGTGGGGGACGCCTGCTGTTGGCTCGGTGCTGGTTTGCTTTTCTTTCCGCTGGCGGTCGGGCGTGTCTTCGGTGCTTTGCTGGTGTGCTTCGCGTTCTGCGGCGGCGCGTTTGCTTTGGCGTTTTCGGGCGGCTCGTCGATGGGTTTGGTCGCGGGGTCGTTTCGGTTGGGGCGGGATTTGGCGTCCTGCCGCTCGTGTCTTGTCTGCGGAGGTTCCTCGCTTCGGCTTGCGTTGGCTTGCTTGCCGGCGTTGCTTTGTGCGGGTCCTCTTTTCCCGTGGTTGCCCTCGCGTTTGAGGCTTGCGGTCCGCGTTCCTTCGGGGGCGCGGGCTTTTGCTAGAACGCTAAAATGTCTGATATGATGTCGTACCATTGTCTGATGTGATGTCGTGCCGCACCCCCGCCGTACTGTACAGGGAAGGTTATGTCGGGGCTTGCCCTAACGGGCGGCTACGCCGCCGCTTGAGACCGGGTCGCGGCTGCGCCCCGCGTTGAATCGTATGAGTACAGGGAACATTATTACCGCGCCGAAAGTACGGCGGGGGCAAACCCTTACGGGGCGGCACTCCTCGAACTAATCAGCAACTGCACGGGCTTGCCCCATCCTTGGGGCTTCGCCCTAATGTTGTACTACTGGAAACGCTCGCCGCGCGGCGACATTCGGCGTTGTCTATCTATGCCGCAGAACCTCCGCGCAAGAGCCGCTACGCGGGATGCGCGGATACCAACTTAAACGTTATCGCCGCTTGCCGAAAAAAAATATACGTTCGGTAGCGTATCGTGTACTGGCGTTGCGCGTATTAAGCCTTAATACTTTGCGCCGCCATGATAGCTTGGCTTGTCAAGGGTAAATCGCTACGCGACAATGCGGGAAAATCATCCGCATTGCCCTTGACAACCCAGCTTCAAATCAGGCGGCAAAGTATTTCGGCAAAAAAATTGCCACAAGAAAATTTTTTTCCCGTTTCTGCGCAAATTCCAGATAGGCGGCAAGGCGTCATGTCAAGGTCGGCGATAGCCGCCGCGTAGCGGTTTAACCTTGACATGTAAACGCCGCGACGCCTATAATTTGCGTAGCAGAAACGGGAGGAGGAAACCGTATGGCTTACGTATTTCAGACGGACGACGTTTCGACCGTCAAGTTCACAGGCGAAGGACGCGAGTTGACGCTCAACGGGATTAACGGGACAGAGAACGACGCGGGCGTTATCGTTAACGGAATCAAGGTACTCTTGAGCGTAGTCAACCGCCAAAGCTATTACGACCCGGAAGAAATGATGAGGACGGTGAAACAGTATGTCGTCGACAACAGCTAAGGTTAAAACGCGCTTGGCATATGCGGACAATTCGACGCGGGATTATGATTTGCCAATGTCAACGTCCGCCATCACCGACGAGGTAGCGAATGCCGTTCGTGCCAACGTACTTGCCATTAACAATCGCACCGTAACGAACGCCGCCGATTTTTATAGCACCTTCGTATCTGCGGAGGGAGCCTCAGTAATCAGGATAGCGGCGGCGGAGATAGTCTTGACAGAGGAGGCGGATATTTATGGCGGCGACAGTTAGTATCGAGATTAACGTAACGACCCTTGAAGACAAGGCGGGGAAAATCACGGTATCAAATATCAATCCCGAAGCGACGAACGCCAACCTTAAAGCATTAGGACAGAGATTAGCCGCCCTCACAACGAGCACTTACGAAAGCACCGTTAAGATAACCAAGGTAGCTGTGGATACCGAGGTGTAAGGAGGGAATACTCATGCCAGAAGACACGACAACAGCTATCGAGAGCCTCAAACTTGAGTTCGTATTCGTGGACGGCGACGACCGCTCATTGACTATTCGCAATCCGAAGAGCAACTTAACGAGTTCGGAAATCGTCGAACTTCAGACCTTCCTGCAGACGACGAACGTAATTATCGGCGATAAGGCAGCAGGGACATTCGGCAGAATCAGGAAAGCCGCCAGAATTACCCAGACAACCCGCAAGCTTGACTTGACCAGTTAAGCCCGCGAGATAGAGAAAAGCACAAAAGCTCCCCAAGGCTACAGCGCGGAAAAGCATGCGCTTTGCATCGGGGAGCTTTTGATTTGAGTTGCCGAGTATGGCGAGCAGGTTACCGACTTTGGTTAGTACGTTTCCAATGCTCCTCCCAGCGACGGTTCCATTCGCGAACACGAGCTTTTTTATCGGAGCCGACCGTCACATATTGCGGATTGACCATGAACTCCGTAGACCCTTCGATTTTCGATTCGTTCACGAGAAAATTCTCCTTGAGATACTTCAGGGCGTCCCAGAGTGTTGATTTGTCCATGCCGAAAATCTGTTGGAGATACTTATGTGTGCACCGATAGCCGAATTGAACGCCGTCACTGCCGAACGCTTGATGATGAGCGATATACAGGAACACACGCACGATTGAGCCAGTCTTGACCTTCAGGAGGAAGTCCGACATCTTTTCTGAATAGCTAATCACAAAACCACTTCCATTTTGAGAGTTTGGACGCTTAATAACGTCGTACAATACTTCGCCGTTTGAATCATAGGCAATCGACTCCTTGTAAGCGACTTTAGCGGCAATGTCCGCTTTCTGAGTGACGGATGTAGGCATCTCTACAACTTTGGAACGTTTCATGCTAAAATTACCTCCGACAACATTTTTAGGACGAAAGTCCATTTTTTTTGCTGAAATCGCACTTGGTTGGAATTTCCCACCGTCAAATCAGTATGGTTAAATCCTACCAAAGGTTGGGAAAATCCAACCTCATTATAGCAAAGGAACAGCATAACGTCAACGTTTCTTATCTAATGCTTCTTAATCTATGCTTTTAACTCAAAATGGCGGGAAGGGGGGGGCACCTTGAATTTGGAAAACGCTTTCCAATTTGCTATATGGTTCCCCCCCTTCCCGCCAAGAATCGTTATCGCGACCCAGAAGATTATAAAGCCCT
>JAZUMX010000034.1:0-8391 GCA_045603865.1 Thermoguttaceae bacterium | reverse complement strand
GTAATAGTATCAGTCATGAAAGCGTTTGGTGTTGAAAGGTGTTAGAAGTTAAAAATGCCCTACGCTTTCTTTTTTTTCTTGTAATCTTGAGTTCTAACTTTAACTAAAATCTAAAAGTAAAATAGGTAAAACAAAATCTTTCCTAATCAATACAACAGAATTATTTTAACTCGCTTTTTCCTTAAGTTGATACCTATGAGACAGGCGCCATCCAGGGAAGTTTTTCGGCTGCGTCAATTTGGTATGCAACGTCAAGCAAAGCGTAACTTCGTTCGCTTCGCTCTCTCCGTTACCGCCTTTCATTTCTTGCTTTCTTCGCGAACATCCTCCGCGCCTCCGCGTCTCCGCGTGAGCCTTTTCTGTTCGCTGCGCTCACACCCACGGGTTTACACCCGTGGCTCGCCTAAGCGCTCGCTTCATTACCGTCTTTCATTTCTTGGCGTGAGAATCCTTCGATATTTACATACAAAAACAGGGAATAGAGTTTGACCTCTATTCCCTGTTTACTTAATACCGAAATCTTATTTCAGATATTCAACCCAGATATTGCGGTACTGGACGTGGTTTCCGTGTCCCTGGCAGTAGATGCCGCGGGCTTCGCCCTGCTGCGGTTCGCCTTTGCAGCCTGGCGTGTTGGACTTGAGTTCCAGGTCTTTGTAAATTTCCTGACCGTTCTGCTTGATTGTAACGCGAGCGTTTTCGACTTTCTTTCCGTCCGCCCATTTGGCTGGCGTGAAGTAGATGTCGTACGCTTGCCAGGTCAGCGGAGGACGGCAGGCGTTGAACGCCGGCGCGGCTGCCTGATAAATGCCGCCGCATTCGTTATTGAGTCCCTTCAAGCCAAAACTGTCCAGAACCTGGCATTCGTACGCTTCTGCAATGTAAACGCCGCTGTTGGAACGTCCCTGACCGCGATCGTTCGGGCGGAACGTGGTGAGGAATTCAATGTGCAGATGATACGGCGTATCCGGTTCAAAGGCGTTGGTGAAGAATTCCGCCCAAACCGTTCCGTCTTCTTCGTTGAGCTTGTATCCTTCCTGCAGATTGACGGTTTTGCCGTCAAAGAGAACCGTTGCTCCTTCGGGGGCTTTGGCTCCTAAAGCCGGGTTGGGACGATCGACTTTGTAAGCCGTGCGAATTCCGCCCTGGGGATCGACGAAGTCAATCGTCTTTTTCTCGACGTCTAAAATCGCCTTGGAACCGGCTTTTGATTCAGAAATCGGAAGCATTTCCTCGCTCTGAGCCAAAATCTGGTGTCCAGTAAACGGGGCTGTTACAACTTTACCCTCGCGAGCTCCGGAATAAAACACCTTGACGCGTTTGGCAATCCAGCCTTCTCCGGGAAAACCGCCGGGATAGCCGACGAAATCGAACTTGCCTTTACCCAGCGCGATAACCTGAACGGCGAATCGCATGTCGCCCTTCTGATACAGGTATTCGCCCTGCGCCTGATAATCAATCCAGTCTTCAGCGCTTTGCTCTTCAATCTGCTTTAGACTGGTGTATTCCTGAGCGTTAACAGCCGCAAAAGCGAACATCGCCGCGGCAAACGCAATCGCAAAACAAAATCGTTTCATAAATAAGTCCTTTCATTGAATAGGGGGTTAGTTGAGGCAATAGGCAGTAGGCAGTAGTAAGTGGTTAGTGGTTAGTAGTTAGCAGTTAGTGGTTAGTGGTAAGCAGGAATTACGCTTGCGTCCTTACCACTTACCACTTAAAACTTACCACTTCCTTCTCCTATTTCTTATCCTCTTTCTTTTCTCGTAATACTCTAAAGTTGATTCCCATAATCGACAACTCGCCGACGTAACTGCCAGAGGTAACAGACGAGCATTTCTGCGGTTTGAAAACGACGGACGTCTGACCGGCGCGAATAACCGTTGTGAATCCGTTGTCAAACGTGAATCGAACGTCTTCTTTCGCCGGGACGGAAAGAGCGATCTGATCTGTCAGGACGGGAGATTCAAAAGTCCAAACGACAGAGTTGTTCTTCGTTTCCGGCGTCATGCCAGCGTTGAGCGCGCGATAGGGGTCGTCCGCTCCCTGAATGACAAATTCTTTCTTCTTGCCGTGTTTGCGCGGCGTTTGCGATTTGAGCCACGCGTCGAAGTTGTCGGCGTTAAGCTGGTCGGAGGCGTCGCGTTTGGCTTGCTGATACGCCGCGATTTTTTTGTCCTCTTCAGTCCAGTTGTTGGCTTCTTCATACGTACCGCAGAACGGAACGAGAAGGTCAATCCAGGCGTTGAGTTTGTCCTTTTCTTCCTGTGACAGCTTCACGCCGTTATGAGGAAATTCGCCGTCAAACTGATGCGAAAGCTTGCTCTTAACAGATCCGGAATGATACGGTTTGAGCATCGGCGGGGCTTCCTGAACGCAAAGCCAGTCGTTGACAGCCGTCTGTCGACCGCGATAGAATTTGTCGTCGGCCTTGACGTCGCCGGGGATAAATCCTGATGTCAGATTCACATACGAACGAGTCCAGATTCGTTTAGCAACCCGGTCTTCAACAGGCGCAGCTTTCAAACTGAACGGACGCTGACCTTCAGCGGGAACGGTTACGCTTCGCTGTTCCCAAAGGCTGACGTCTATTCCCTGCCCGCCGCCGATGGGATTGGAACCGTGTAACGCAATGACGTTCTTCCCCGGCTTGAGCGGATTGACGTTGAGTTCTATGAGTCGATATTTTTTCAGGAATTCTTTGGACTGATAAATCAGCTGACCGTTGATGTACATTCCGACATCGTCGTCAAAAATAATCCGGGCGTAAAGCGGGCTGGGCTTATAGTCGTCTGGCAAGTCAAGCTGCGTTGTCGTCCAGACGTCTTGATCCAGATTGGAATCCCAGCCGGGATTGTGTTTTTCCAGGAACGGAATGTTGCCCAGCCCCATTTTTGTATCGGTTCCGTCCGGCAGCGGAAAGAGCGCGTTCCAGCCGTCAGCCGGTTTTTTGGTTGACGCCGACCAAACCGCGTCCGGATTGGTTAAGCAGGTTAATCCGAGCTGTTGAGGAGAATTTATATTTCGATAGAATCGAACGTCTTCCCGAGACGGAGAAACGTTTTCGTTGTCATGGCATTTTGTGCAGTGTTTATCCAGAATCGGCTGAATTTCCTTCTGGAACGAGAATCCGCGCGGCTCTCCGTAGAACGGGGTCAAGTCCTGCGGTCCGTTTCTCATCGCCTTTGTAATTCCGCCGGCGATGTTGGTTCTGGTCTGATTTTTGTCTTCGTGACAGCCAACGCAGGAGACGCGCTCGCCGGGTTGAAGCGCGCTCCAGGAGCGCATTGTCTGAATGGCGCGACCGTTGACGTCAATAACCTGGAAATATACCGGGGTTAGCGGCGGGACTCGGAAACAGCAGGAACCGTCGTCGTAAATCGTCGCTTCTCCCAAAATCTTTTTGACGTCCCAGCAACCGCCGCCAATCGATACCGGACAGGACGACAACGCCCCGCCGCCGGGTCCGTGGTTGCCGTTGCGTCCGATGGAATTGGTGCGGAATTCCAGAGCGATTACACGCAGCGATCGAACCTGGCTTTTATCGACGCCTTCCAAGCCGGGACCGATAAAGACGTTTTGAAGGTAATACGTCGAATAGTCCAGCGTCGGGTCGGTAGGCGACGTCCGTTCAAAGAGCAGCTCTTTGGGTTTGATCTGAACCGCCTGAACGCTGGAACGATTGCCGTTACATGGAACGAGCAGTTCCCGATTCCCGTCGAAGTCCATATAATAAAGTCCGTACGGATCGCTGTCGTCCTGTTCTCTAACGCCTACGTTGGGGCGGTAAGAAACCAGACAGTCGTTTTCCGAAAGCGGATACGGATAGCAGAACTGTTCTCCCTCCTGACCGTAATGGTCTACGTGAACGGCTTCCGTGTCTCGATAGGGAGCGACCAGCTGAGCTCCGGAATTCTCTTCCGTGCCCATGCGGGGGTCGAGAACGCCCAGCTTGCCGCGCTGGCGGGAATGGTGCCCGGAGAAGATGCACAGAACCTTGCTGGAGCCGGGAATGCCGCGGGCGTGAAGAATCGACGTCGGGAACCAGCTGTTGTTGCCGTAGAACGCCGTCTGACCCGTCCCTTCAAGCCCCATCTGGAACAGACCCTGCGGGTAAATCTGACCGCGGTCGTTGTAGTCCCAGCGGGTGTAAAGAATCTGACCTTTTTCCGTCAGCGTGGGGTAGTTGTCATGAACCTGATCGACTGTTACGCGGCGCAGGTATTTGCCGTCTTCAGCAATTCGATGAAGGTTGGAAACCTCCGTATACCAGCAGTCGACAATCTGAACGCAGCGGGTGGAGTTAAACAGGATGTCGCCGTTGGGCAGACAGCACGGCTCGTAGTCCGCGTAGCCCAGCCCAAAGGTGAGCTGAGTTATTTCTTTCGTTTCGACGTCCATTTTATACAGATGGTAGTCGTCCAGCAGGTCGGATTTCTTCATGGCAAAGACGATGTAGTCGCCCTTGAACGAGACGTCCGGATCGCGAATGACGCCGTGAGGGCAGTCGAGCAAAAGCGTCTCTTTAATTTCGCCGTCTTCCGTAAATTCCAGCATCCACAGCTGCGAGCCGGGACGGAAATGGCGTTCCGCGTTGGCGTCGGACAGTCCTTCCGTATAGGCGTAATGGGAACCGTGAAGGTTCTGACGTTTTATGAAAACGAATCGGGCGTTTTCGTCGTGAAGGAACGAAAGCCGTTCAGCGCGTCTGGCGGCGCAGGCTTTTATAAACACAGCGCGCCAGCCGGGATCGGCGCCGGGCTTGTCCGACAGAGCGTCGAACTCCGCCTTGAACGCGCGCCCGCCGTCGTCGAGGTCAGAAAAGATTTCCGTCAAAACGGCGTTCTCTTTAATCGAATCGTCTTTAGAGGTAAACAATCCTTTGTACTGAGACGCCTGCTGAGCTATCCAGTCGTTAACCACCGCTTGGGAAACCGCAGGCTCTTCGCCTTGCGTTTGCGACGTTAAACTGAAAACGCTTGACAAGGCAAGCAGGATAGTTGCTATTATCCATGTTTGACGTTTTGAGGGCATTGATACAACTCCTTTTTTAGAGAATTCAGGCAGGAAATTGAGCGATTTACTCAATTATATTTATTGATTTTACAAGAATCGCAACTCGATTGCAATAGGGGGGAAAGAAAAAATCTTTTTGGGAGCGAGTGCAAAGTTTTCCTGCGATTGCACACGGATGAGCCGGCTCGCGGCAGTCCCCTGCCGCAAATAATATTTAAGCCGCAAAGAACGCAAAGATCGCAAAGAAATGAAAGGCGGTAACGGAGAGAGCGCAGCGAACGAAGTTACGCTTTGTTTGAAGCGTGCATACCAAATCGACGCAGCCGAAAAACTCCTCTGGATGTAGCCCGTCCCCGGGCTACGTTGCTAGTACAAGAAACATTTCTTTCGTAGGAATGCCCACTTGAACCGCCGGCACGCGGCAGTCCCCTGCCGCATTGCTGGGATGACGGACAATCCCTTTCGCAGAAGAACCCCTCCGACCTGCTGGATCGCGGCTGTATCAGCCACCCGGGAAAAAGCTCACGCGGAGATGCGGAGGCGCGGAGGAAGTTCACGAAGTTTTAAAAATTTCTTTGCGATCTTTGCGTTCTTTGCGGCTTAATACCCGCAAAACAAAGAAAGCGGGAGTATCCTCCCGCTTTAGCGTTATTCTTTTTCAATTGCGTACCTACTATTTACGAGTTCGTTTCCGAACGTACAGCAGCCCCGCAGCGCCGAGTAACAGCAGCGCCCACGTCGACGGTTCAGGAACGGCGTTGGGGTCAAGACGAGCAGACAGCTGAATTATGCCGTTATTCAGCGCGACATCAATGTCTGTGAAGTAATATGAAGAAATTACGTCTTTGACGGCTTCTAATGTATCGTTCGATACTCCTGTTCCAGAAATCAAATCTACGGTAAAGGACGTATTAGGCGCCATAGAACTGTTTTCGTCCAGCGCCAACAGGATTATGGAGTTCTCTCCAATTTCAATATTGCCGTTGACAATCAACTGGTCTGAAACCACATCGCCTGATTCGTTAGTTCCGATTTCCATCAACAGCGTCGCTCCTTCTTCGTTGAGAATAAAGCCGCCGCCGTAAGTACTTTCGCCTATAACGACTATATCATTAATCGTCAAAGCGCCAACGGAATTGCCGGGCGAGAACGTTGCCCCCCCCTTTACTTCTAATTGCCCGTTGAAATACTCTTTAATGTCAACGCGACCTGAAGAAATAACCAGGCTTTGAGCGTCGACAGATCCTTCAGCCGCGTCAATTTTCAATCTACCATCGCCGGTTTTAATAACATTACAAGTACTGAATATCGCGTTTTGTTCTCTAACCGTCAGCTCTTTCGTTTGGCCTTCGGCAACGTTAAATTCCAGCGTTCCGTTATCGCCGACAGTAACAGTCCCCGTTCCCAGCGTACCAGAACCGGTCAACTTGAGCGTACCGCCGGAAATAGTCGTTCCGCCGGTGTACTCATTGGCTTTGGTAAATTCCATCGTACCAGCGCCCTTTTTGGTAACGGAGTTTGTTATAGAGCTATAAGCGCCAAAAGGAACGTTGACAATCAAATCAGAGGCGTCGCTTTTGGTAATGTCATCTACATTAAGTTCGGCGCTGCTGGGAACAAAAATAGCTTCAGAAACGCCGTTAAATTGAACGGGACTTTCCGGAGTCGAACCGTCGCCAGCAAAAGAAACCGTGTTTAACCCCATTACCCAGAAGGAATGGTATTGTTCGCGATCATTATTGCCGTACACCTCGGCGCCGTTCTGGAAAGTTGCGTTATACAAACCGTTATTATCTGTGCCGGACAGTTTGCCGCCATTGATAATCAATCTGACGGTTTTCTCGTTATAATTGGAAATGGTGCAGCCTCCCAAGGCGTCTTTTGTCCCCAAAGACAATTCTGCTCTGGGATTAACTGTGATCGTTCTTCCTCCTGTCGTGGAAAACGCGCCTAGCGCTGTTGTAGTGTGGCTTGCATGTGAAACAGTTGTTACTACCTTACCGCCATTAATAACAACGTTTCCGGTAAACGTACTGCCGTTATTATTAAACGTCTGAACGCCAGCGCCGTCTGAATTGACTACAAGCTCTATGTTGCCATTAATCTTGCCCTGATAGGTGTCATTGTAGCCGGTAATGTCCAGGGTTAACGTTGACAATTTCTCTGTATTATTGTTAAAAATTAAACCTTTTTTAGTAGATCCGTTCGTGTTGCTTAAAAGTCCTTTGAAAATCTGAGAAAAGCCGTTCATGTCGAGCTCGCCGTAGATTCTGCCTTGTCCGGCATTTGGTCCAAAGGGCTGTTCTGCTCCCAATTTCAATTTCCCAATACTACTGGCGCTCGTCCAGTTAGTTTGAACGGCGCCGGTAAAGGAGCCGTATGTGGTTTCGGTTTCGGTTTTTGCAATAACCCAGCCAGAATCAGAAGCTACTGCAAAAAGACCAGAGCCTTTAATATTACCGGTTAAGGTGATATCTTTACTCCACCCCGCCATTATAATCGCAGTAGAAACCAGATTAAGATCGTTTGATATTGTCAGATAGTTGTCGTCATTATGAAGCGTGCCGCCTTTGAATTGAATCTCTTTTGAACCGATATAGGGAGAGGCGTCTGCTGGCGCTTCTGCCGTTCCGATGTTTTTAGCGCCTGTTAAAATATTCCCTATGAGAGTTAATGAACCTTCGTAGTTGCCAACTCCGGAAAACCAAACCCATCCCAAGTTGCTGTCATTATTAACAGTTAGATCGCCTGAACCGTACACCCCACTGGCAAGTTCTAATATGCCGCTCGAGCTGCCGTAGCCTGCCTGAACATTGCTGGCTGCTGAAACTGTAACTGGAGATGAAACCTTTAAGGTATTTCCAGCAGCGTTCATAAGCAAACCGCCATTGAGAGTTATTCCTTTTGAATAAGTATACGCTCCGCTTATTCTAAACTGACCGTTGGGTTCAACAGAGATGCTTCCATCTCCCGTCCATACTCCAGATACAAATAACTTCCCGGAATTCACAACAACATTACCGTCCACGCGAACTGTTCCGCTGTTAGGTTTAATTGTGGCGTCTGATCCAATGTTAATTGAATTTCCTGACGTTCCCAAAACTAACGACCCCGCATTAGACGTGATTGTAGCCGTGGTAATATTGTTTGTCAGCGTCAGCGTTCCATTACCCGTTTTAGAAATAGCGCCGCCGGAAATAGTTCCATAATAAGTAGCTGAGTTTGTAATGTCAAATTCGGCGTCCGTACTTATGTTAAAAGATGGATCAGTTGGAACGGTGTCATCTGTATAAGTTTCCGCCTGCGTGAAAGAGCCAACGCACAGGATAGCAAGAACGGCTAACAGAGAAAAAACATCGTGTGTTAAAATACGGGGGG
>JAZUMX010000033.1:0-3412 GCA_045603865.1 Thermoguttaceae bacterium | reverse complement strand
GCAAAGAAATGAAAGGCGGTAACGGAGTTAATGGAAGGCGGTAATGAAGCGAGCGCAGCGAGCGGAATTACGCAGTTCGCCGAAGGCGAACCAAAAAGATTGAAGCGTTCATAACAAATTAACGTAGCCGATAATCTTTCTGGATCGTGGACGGAAGTCCGCCAAAGATTTTTTAAGCTGCAAAGAGCGCAGAGAATTTTTTAAAACTTCGCGAACATCCTCCGCGGCTCCGCATCTCCGCATGAGGTTTTTCGGACGCTCCTTACCGCCTTTCGTCGCTGCGATTTCCTTATACAACCCTTGAAAAAAACTTCCCCAAAGGCGTCCTATGATTAACCATAAACTCATATTGAATGCGTTCCTTATTGTTTTAATCGGCTTTTCCGGCTGTAACAAAACAGAGAACGCAGCAAGTCAGACGACGAATGAGACTGCAGACAATTCCGCCAATCAGATTGCCGACGACGAAGATATTGACAATTCTGATTTTCAGCCGATATTGCCAAAAGAATATTATTACTATTCTTTTGAAAGCCGTATTGTTGAAAAGTTTGAAGACATGTTCAAAACCGGCGAGTTCTATTATTCATATCAATCTTATTCTGCCGCCGCCAACGTTCTTCACTACGCAGCGTTTACCGGCAATCTGGAACGGGTTAAACTTCTTTTAGAGAAAGGCGCAGACGTCAGCAAAAAAGACAAAGAAGAACGAACCGCCTTGCATTACGCCGCTCAAAGCGGGAATTTGGAACTGGTTCAGTGGCTGGCAAAGCAGCAGGGATTGGACGTTCACGCGCATGACAAATATGGCAATTCAACTGTGCATTACGCCGTTCAAAGCGGGAATTTGAAACTGGTTCGCTGGCTTATCAAACAGGGGGTGGATATTAATGAAGGTCTCGGTTTTTATACTGTAGCCAAAAGCGGAAATTTGGATTATATTCGACGCCTGATGAAACTTGGATTGGACGTTAAAGACGCTCGGCATTTGTGCGCCGCAGCCGGCAGCGGACAATTAAAGGTTGTTCAATTTCTCGTTGAACAGGGCGCGGACGTTAACGCGAGAGATGAACAGAGAAATACAGCCTTGCATAACGCCGCTTCAAGCTGGAATCTGGAAATGGCGCGATGGCTGGTTGACCACGGCGCGGACGTCAAAGCTGTAAATAATTCAGGAAAAACAGTCTTGCACAGTTCTGTTCCGATGTGTGATATAGACGACTGGAGTTCGGATTTGGTGAAGTGGCTGGTGGAACAAGGCGCAGACGTCAATGCAAAAGACGAACGGGGTATGACCGTCTTGGGGCGTTTTGTCGAACAAGGCGAGTGGAATATTGTTCAGTGGCTGGTGGAACGCGGCGCCGACGTCAATGTAACAGACAGTCAAGGACGTCCTGTTATGATTCATGTTGCTGAATCAAACCCGAATCTGTTTAAATTGTTTGCAGAACATGGCGCAGACTTCAATGTAACAGATGTAACAGACGACCAAAAATTTTCGCTTTTGCGTTGCGCCGTCCAAAGAGCTAATCTGGAAACGTTTCGATATTTGTTGGAACATGGCGCAGACGTCTATGTAACAGACGACCAAAAAATTTCGCTTTTGCGTTTAGCCGCCCAAAGCGCCAATCTGGAAACGATTCGATATTTGGTGGAACATGGCGCAGACGTCAACGCGAAAGACGACAGGGAAGTTCCGGTTTTGTATTATCTTGTCAATTCCGGGAGCGCTGACCAAAGCCGGAAACTGGAAGCGGTTAAATATCTGGTCGACCACGGCGCAAACGTCAATGATAAAGACCGATACGGAAGAAATTGGACTCTAAATCAAGCTGCCTATAGCGGAAATCTGGAATTGGTTCAATGGCTGGTTGAGTGCGGCGCTGACGTCAACTCAAACGGTTTAATGAATAGCGCTGCCCAAAGCGGGAACCTGGAACTGGTTCAATGGCTGGCAGAGCAGGGGGTAGACGTCAACGCAAAGGACAACGCCGGTAAAACCGTCTTGCATTACGCTGCCCAAAGCGGGAATTTGGAACTGGTTCAATGGCTTTCAGAGCAAGGATTGGACGTCAACGCAAAGGACAAAGACTATAAAACCGTCTTGCATTACGCCGTAAAAAAGGGAAACCTGAAACTGGTTCAATGGCTGACAGAGCAGGGCTTGAACGTCAACGCAAAGGACAACGCCGGAAATACTGCTTTGCATTATGCAGCCCAATTATATGACGATTCAATTAGTTTCACAATGATGCAATCCTTGATTGACCACGGCGCTGACGTGAATGTAAAAAACGCTTCAGAAACGACTCCTCTGCAGTCTTTTATCGAGAAGCATATTCATTGGTATAATAATAGTATAGAAGGGATTCAATATCTGGTCGACTGCGGTGCAGACGTTAACGCAAAAGACGCAGCAGGAAGAACCGTTTTGCACATTGCCGCTCATAACGGGAATCTGGAGGCGGTTCGATATCTGGTTGAACACGGCGCCGACGTCAACGCGAAAGACGCCTCAGAAAGAACAGTTTTGTACGACGCTGTTTATCACGGGAATCTGAAACTGGTTCGATGGCTGGTTGATCAGGGGTTGGACGTCAACGCAAAAGACAAACAGGGACTGTCGGTTTTGGAATACGCAATTCAAAACTGTAGTCCGGGATGTTTTTCGGAAGTCCCCAAGTTTCTTATTGACCGCGGCGCGGACGTTAACGCAAAAGACGACAATGGAACTACAATCTTGCATAGAGTCGCTCGAAGAGGGAACCGGGAGGCAGTGTTTTTTCTGGTGGAACAAAGCGCAGACGTCAACGCAAAAGACGACAATGGAAATACGGTCTTGTCGGAAGCCCGTAAATATGGTAATGAGTTACAGATTCAATTTTTAATTGAACATGGAGCTAAATAAATTCAAAGACTAAAGATGCGAATATTCATTTTTTTACAGGCGTTGTTAGCGATGGCGTTTTTTGCGCTGGGAATTGCCGTTGCCTCGCCGGATCTGCCGGTTAAGGACGTTTCTGAGTTCGTCGGCGCTCAGCAGGTCGTTATCGCTCAGGGAACGAAGACGGTTTATCAGGGGCATCCGACGTCCGTTCTCTTTCCAGACGGGAAAACGATTTTGTGCGTCTGGACGGTGGGGCACGGCGGGCATGCCGGTCCGGCGGCGCTGTCGTCCGACGGCGGGAAGACGTGGACGCGCGTCGACGAGCGGTTCCCGGCGGAATATCAAACTCACGTCAACTGCCCGAGCGTGTATCGGCTTGTCAACGCTGACGGAAAGGCGTTTGTCTGGGTCTTTTCCGCGCAGCCGAAAATCGCCCGGGTTGTCAGCTGTGACGAGGGCAAAACGTGGCGGGTTATGCCGTCGCTGGGATTTTCCAATGTGATGGCGTTTAGCAGCATTGTCCCG
>JAZUMX010000032.1:0-3416 GCA_045603865.1 Thermoguttaceae bacterium | reverse complement strand
GACCCGCTGACAATCTGCGACGTAGCCGATAACCATACTGGATCGCGGACGTAAGTCCGCAAAAGAAATTTAACCACAAAGAACACAAATAAACTTAGTCTACAGCCTATTCCAGACTTTGGTCTGCCAAATAACCGTCTCCGGACGGTTTATTGAGGGCTTCCAAATAAGCCGACAACAGAACGTATGCCGCCAGCATATCGCGGCGCGCCTGCTTTTTCTTTTGAGAGAACCCGGCTTCCCTCATCAGTTCGTCCGCGAATTTGGAACTGTATCGTTCGTCGTAAAAAACAACGGGGACTTTCGTCAGATTTTCCAGCCACGCGCCAAATTCTCTCGCCTGAGCGGATTTCGGGCTTTCGTCTCCGCTGGGATACAAGGGCAATCCAACCACAAAACGAACGATCTTTTCCTCACGGACAAAATCCATAAACCACTGACCGTCAAGACGTTCCGACTTCCGAGTCAAGTTTTCGTACGGAGACGCTATCTTTCTGTCAACGTCGGTAATTGCCACGCCAAGCCGAACCGTTCCGAAGTCAACCGCCGCTATCTTGCCGGGCGGCAAAGGATCTGTTATATTCATCTTGCCAAAAATGCGTTAAGGGATTATAATGAATTGCCCATCTTTTATGATGGCGGATTGTTTAACGCTCAATAGGATTACGAACAAGAACAATCTTTGTTCGTTAAAAAACGCATGCTAAACAATATAGGTAAAAACATGCATGATATTCAAGGAGCAAAGAATAAACTTCTTTGTTCTGTATTCATATATTTAATAATATCCACAACTGCAGCTTTCGGTCAAGGGGGAGTCCCGCTTCCGATGGCGCCGTCTGGAGTCCAGCCAGCGCCGCAAGTTCAGCCTGAAGCCTCAGAACCGTTTGCCATCCCCCTTCCAACGATGGGGGGAATTCAGTACTGGTCAGACGAAATCTGGTTTCAGGGTTGGAGAATTCAGTATAACTGCATTTTCAAACAATGCCGACTCATTGATCCGGATGCAAAACAGTACGCCTTCGGCTCATTTGACCACTGCAAAGAACGGCTGGAAAAGATTAAACAGGCGCGGCGTCTTCCGCCGATGAACGGGAGAGCGGTTATACTCGTTCACGGATTTTTTGGGAATTACAAACTGCTTGATAAAATTGCCAATAGACTGCGTCAGTCCGGGCGATACGACCAGGTCATTCAAGCCGCCTATCCGTCAACGCAAGGATCGCTGGAAGCGCACGCCGCCTGGATGGAACGGCTGATTTCCTCTCTGGACGGGGTTACAACCATTGACTTTGTCGCTCACAGCATGGGCGGGCTGGTCGTTCGGTCGTACATGTCCGGGAAAGGAAACAGATTGGGAATCCGTCCTGACCCGCGACGATTTGGGCGCGTTGTTTTTATCGCGACGCCCAATTACGGAACGTACACCGCTCAATATCATTACCAAACCAATCCGCTTGCCAAAGACATTGCCGGCGCGTCGCTGTATCAAATGGGCGAGGGCTGGAAAGAGTTTTCCAAAGGACTGTTTGTTCCTCCATGTCCTTACGGCGTTATTGCAGGCGGAACGCCAAGCGGCAAAGGACATTGCACCGGACTGCGCGGGGACGACGACGGCGTTGTCGAGCTGTCCAGTACGAGGCTGTCCGGCGCCAGCGATTACAAAGTTCTGTTTCACAAACACAACGCGCTTTTGTACCAGCCGGAAACGGCGGAAATGGTCAATCGGTTTTTGGATTTCGGCTATTTCCTCACCCCGGAACAAATGACGCCATTGCGATAAATCATATATTAAAACCATGGGACGAAAAAAAAGACATTCCGACCGCTACGACTGGGAAGACGAGGACGACGACTTGACGCCGGAAAGCGTCAGCGCTCCGCAGAAATCTTCGCCTTTGCAGTCCCGCGTTGCCGCGTTGGCTAAACAGCGAAAAGATCAGGAAAACTCTGCTTCTGCAAAGGAATCTGAACAGACAAAGAAAACCGCCCCGAAGCAGGAACCTAAAAAGAAGCCTGAAAGGAAAGCCAAACCGAAAAACAACGAACCGAAACCGCCTTTTCTTATTCGTCTGTCGTACCTTATTACCTGGCTGACGGCGCTGGCGTTTATCGCCGCTTGTATTTTTATCTCTGCCATTTCAGCAAGAGAACTGTTCAACTCCGCCAACAGCTGGCTGTATCAAAAAACAGTCTATTCCGCCACGATTGCAATTCTTTTCTGGGTCTATTTGTTACAAATTCAGTACCTGTTTTTGATTTCGCGACGCGGGCGTCAAGCGATAACTAGCGTCTGGATTTACGTTGGGGCAGTCGCAGCGTTCGTTTTTGCCGCGGCGACGACAGCGCAGCTGACTCATAAACAGGTTAACTGGCAGCTGATTCAGATTACCCTGGTCGGCGCCGGCGTTTGGCTTGTCGGAATAATCAACAAGATAATCAACAACTGGCGGCGGAAAAAACTGCTGGACTTGTCGTTCGCGAAAGAAGCGGATTTTGTCCCGGTCAAATGGCTGTCCTTAACGGGATGGATTAAAAAGCTGATTGCTATACTGGCTTTCTTTTTGATCCTCTTTTTGACAACGATGGACGTGAATAAGCAAGTAGAGAGCGCTGAGGAGCAAAGCGCTCCTCAATCCATTGACGATTCTAATACACAATCGCAGACGACGCTGGAATCCAGCCTTCATGAGAATCGTCCAGATTAATCAAAATCCAGTCGCCGCGTTTCTGCGCCACGGTAAATTCGACCCCTGCGGTAAGCGGCTGGGTTAAAGCGGGAGCGTACGTGTCGGCGTCGCCTTTACGGGCAATCACTTTTGCGTCTGTAACAACGCCGTGCTGCGTCTGAACAAATCGATGATAATCGTAATGCGCGGAAACGAACACGCAAGCAGTCAGAAGGACGAAAACAATCCCGACGTATAAAATCGGACGTTTCCAAAAAACAAAATACGCCAGCAGCGTCAGCGTCGTCAAGACGGACAAAATCGTAGCGATAAGCGCTTTGTTGGGAAAAGAAATCCAGTTCTGCCAGAAGAAGAGGTTTTCAAACAGAGGAACGGACTGCTCTTTTCCGCCGACGGACTGGATGTTGTCCAGCAGATGCGGGTTGGACGGCATGTACGGAACCGCCTGACGATATGCCGCCAGCGCCCGGGGCTTGTCGCCCGCCATCGCGTAGGCGTTGCCAAGATTGTAATAAACCGCCCCAGACTTGACGCCCTGATTGATCAGATTCAAATACGTTTGAGCGGAATTCAAATAGTCGTCCGGCTTTTGCGCCTGCGAGAATTCGTCCAGTCCTTTTTGGAACTCTTTGACCTCGTCAGACGACAGCGGCTGCGTGCAGCCGGAGATCGTCTAGACAGCAGTTAATAACAGCGCAACGTTAGTCTGAACGCCCAGAATTCTGG
>JAZUMX010000031.1:0-2785 GCA_045603865.1 Thermoguttaceae bacterium | reverse complement strand
GACCGCTTGGCCACCGACTTAGTGGTAAGTTGGAAGTGGTAAGTGGCAAGTTGGAAGTGGTAAGGACGCAAGCGTATTTCCTAATCAAAACTTACTACTAACCACTAACCACTTACCACTCTCTCTACTACTCTTCCGTCGTTTCCGGTTCAGCCGGCTTGACGGAGCGCAGGAAAATCTTGCCCCAGGCGGAAAGCAGAATTGCCGGGAGAACCGTCAAGTCGCTAAACAGGGCTGAGAACAACAGGGCGCACATGAAAAAGCTGAAGTAAATCGTCGGGATGAACGGGCTTATCATGTACGTTACCAATCCCAGCGAGCAGACGGACGACGTCTGGAACATCGCCGAGCCGCATTTTCGGTACGCCAGGCGGGTCGCCTCTTTTCTGTCCATGCCGCGTTGATGTCCGATTCTGTACCACGTAATAAAGTGAACAGTGTTGTCAACGGCGATGCCCAGCGCGGCGGAACCGGTGAGCATGGTTCCCATCTCAACGCGAAGTCCAATCCAGCCGACGATTCCGAAAACGAAAATCACCGGCAGCAAACTCGGATAAACCGCCAAAACGCCGCATCTAACCGAACGGAACAGGCAGATCAGAATCAAGCCGATGATTAAAAACGCTGTTAAAAAGCTGACTTTAAGGTCGTCGAGAAGCTGATTTTGCGCTTTGTAGACAACCGGAACGCCGCCTGTTACAATAAATTCCGGCTTGGTCAGCGGAAGCGGAGCGGCTTTCTTGATGGTCGTTTCAGATTCTTCCGTTGAAACTTCCGCGTTCGTTTGCTCCGGTGTTTCCGGGTTGGCGCCGCTGTCAACGACAATATCAGGCATGACGTCTCCATCAACGGGAATCTCTGCAGCGTCGTCAACGGGAATTATCGCGTCTCCGTCTACGGGAATTATTGCGTCGTCAACGGGGATGTCCGGAACGGCGGTAACGTCGTCGGGAAGCGTTGGAATGTCGGTCAACGAAGCGTCTTCGTCGGGCAGCGTCGGAACGGCTTCTTCCGCTTCAGGAGTTTCGTTGACAGCCAGCTGTTCTGACGTCTTGGCGACGGGTTCCGCCGGGACTGCGGTTTTGGGTTCTGGCTTGTGAGCGACAACGCCTGTTTTAGCGTCAACCCTAAATGGATCGCTGTCTGAAAATACCGCGTCTAATTTATCCGCGTTCTGTTTGACCTTATTGAGTTCCTGTTCGATAATTTCGCCCTGCGGGAGCATGGACGATTCCCCTGAGGTAGTATTGGAAACAAAAACGCCGCTGTTAGCCGCCGTTACAGGCGGGACGGTTTCCACTGCAGGCGTGGGAACTGCGTTTTGACCGGCTTTCTCAATCTGTCCTTCGACAATGTCTTTAATCTGCTGGATAATGGGGCCGTAGTCGATGCGGCGCATGGCGTACGTTCTGACGGTAATTCTCCAGTACTGGTTTCCGTCCTGCTCCTTGAAATAGCCGGATTTCGTAAACCCTTCTTTGACAGTTTCAATCTTTCTGTTAAGCAGCCGCCGCGCCGCCGCGGTTCGGGCGCCGTACGACGGGATCTCTGGAATGAAGTTCGTAATGCTGATAATTCCAACGTCTTTCATGTCGCTTTTGAGATTGTTTGTAACGTCGCGAACGAAGCAAAGGCGGTCAAAAATCTGGTCGTTTTCTCCCTGCGGCCAGGTAAACATGATTTCAACGGGAATCATGGGACCGAACTGGTCTGCGACCCAGGTGTAATCTTTAATCGGCTGAGTATAAGAGCGAAGCATAGAGTGCAGCCCGATGCTGGTTCTGATGTGCGCCGCGCCCCAAAAGCAGACGACGGCAATCATCAGCGACACCGCCAAAACCAAATACGGAATTCGGCTGACCCACGGATAGAACATGCGTTCGAGAATGTTCGCCAAGTCCCATTTGGATTCCTTCTTTGTAACAGTCTTCCACGATGAAATCGGGAACGAGATGTAATAAATCGGCAGGAATATCAAAATGATTGTAACGGAAATCGCCAGCGCGGAAGACGACACGATCCCGAATTTCCGTATCGGAATGAGCTGGCTGCTCAAAAACGACAGCAGCCCGGCGATGGTCGTGATAATCGAAATAAACGTTGGAACCAGAGCCGTTTTCAGCGCGCTGAACATGGCGTCGCGCGGCTCCAGCCGGGTGATGGCGTCTCGATAGTAGTTCGTCAGGTGAATGCCCGCTGACATGGACAGAACAAACGTCAGGTTGACCGACAGCATCAAGATGGAGTCAAACTGAATGTTGAGCCAGTAAATCAGCGCGAGACACATCTGCTGGTTCATGAACGAAACCAGAAAGACCGTTATCGCCGCCCGCCAGGATCGGAAACACAAAAACGAGATGATAATCCCGATTATATACGATGCAACGTTCATTTCAACCAGATGCGTGCGGCAGATCGAGTCAATGGCGACAGAGTCCAGCGACGGTCCGGCGGCGTGAAACGTTGACATATCCAGACCGATCGACTTCGCGATTGTCCACAGCCCGTTGATCGCGTCCGGACGGTACACTTTGCCGTCGTCGGAGAGCATGGCGATAAGACACGTTTTGCTGTAGTCAGACGAAATGAGAAAACCCTTCATTCGTTCGAGAATTTCATCGTCTTCCAGTCCCATGCTTTCCTGTGACAAAAGCTCGTAAACGTCCTGACCTGTTACAACCTCGTGGAAGAGGACATGTTCTTCCCCATCGGACGTCGGCTGCGGCGAAAGAAGCCTGTCTTTGAATTCCTTTACCTTCGGCGAGTCCAGCGTGCAGTCGTCCCA
>JAZUMX010000030.1:0-2376 GCA_045603865.1 Thermoguttaceae bacterium | reverse complement strand
TGTAAAACAAGCCATAGAGTTTTACAACACGCAACGCCCGCACCAGAGCCTTTCGTATCGAACGCCCTCGGAAGTATATGAAGAAAGTAGAAATCAGCCAGACGCATTATCCCTCAGTGTGTAGCTAGGGGCGTCGGAACGCCATTTATTTTAGCTAGCCTAGGCTAGCTAAAATAAATCGAAACAATAACAAAAGTTTTTTGTGTCAACTTTTTTTCAGGACGACACAGGAATAGGCAGTAGGCAATAGGGAGTAGGGAGGTTTAAACGCGCCCTCAAACTTTACCAATACTAATTATTTTTGAAAATATTTCTATTTTATCTAAACTTTTCTTTTTATCTTTCCGATAGCAATTTAGGGAATTTGGAAATTCTCTATATACCGTTATATTTCCATCTTAATTTACGAGAAAGGTTTTATTATGTTAAACACACTGTACACTATTGCTGGCGGAATCGCTCTGGCGGTTGGGGCTTTGGGCGCTTCAGACGATTTTGACGGCGCACAACTGGCTCAAAACGCGTTCTTCGGTCCGGAAGACGAGCTTGAAGCCATTGACGAACAAGAAACGACGACTGAAGAAGTTTTTGTTGTCAAAGACATCGAAGAATGGAACGAAACTGCCGCCCAAGTCATGAGCATGTCGCTGACAAGCAAAGACGAATTGACGGACGACGAAAAACTGGAAATTGCCGTTCTGACCGGAGAAATGCCGGCTGACGATTCTGAAAAACTGGAAGAAGTTTCTCAAATTGCAGAAAATTCTCAACCGGAGGGGTTGTCAGAAGAAGAGTTTTATTGTATGCTTGAGAAACAGTTTAACGACGCCATTGAGGCTCTCAATTCGGAAGAACAGATTGCTGAAAATCCGATAGATGAAGTCAACCAGGAAGAATTGGCAAACGTCCAACTCCAACCGGAAGACGACGTCAACGCCGAGAAAGCCTTGGAAGAAGCCGTCGCCAACTCCGAGGTCAAGACCGAAGACGTTGCTCAATCAGAGCAGGAAACTCAGGTTATTGAAGTTTCAGAAGAAGTTTTCAAAGAAGAAAAACCGTGGGTTGTCGTTCATGGATTGCCGGACATTCCGGATGAAGACATGAACGCCCTGATGGAGCAAAAAACAAACGTTGAACAGGCTGAAAATGACGAGCAGTCTGACATTGAAGATGTAAACGTTAACGAAATCCCCGTTATCGATTCCAACTTTTTTGACGTCCCGGACGTAGAAGCGCCAGAACTCGAAGACATTGAAGCTCCGTTGTTCGGTGAAGATGAAGAAACCGAAGAAGCCGAAGCTGAAGAAGCTGAAGAAGCTGAAGCGGAAGAGGCTGAGGCTGAGGAAGTTGAAGCTGAGGAAATCGAAGCCGATGAAGTTGAAACTGAAGAAGTAGACGCTTTAATCGTCGAACCTCTGGACGCTGACGTTGTCGAAGCGGATGAAAACGAGGAATCGTTCTCCATCCCGTCACTCGAGATTCCGCCAGCAGTCGTTTCCGAACAGGAACGAGCGAAAATCAGCGCGGAAGTTGACGCGCTTGTAGAGCAAAACGATAATTTCGACAGCTGGATTCCTCGTCAGATTCCAGTATCCGGTTCTGTTGACGACGTTCAGACGGCGCCCAAACCGGAAGAAAGTTTTATCCAGGAATTTTCCAGAAAGAATGCGAAAGAATCCATTCTGGAAAATAATGGTATTGATTTAAATGAGTAAAAACCAAACTAAAGAAGGCAATAGGCAAGAGGCAAGAGGCAGTAGTAAAGATTCTTCTACTGCCTACTGCCTAATGCCTTCCCGTTACATTGTCGGCATCGATTTAGGCACGACGAACTCGGCTGTGATGAGTATTGATCTGGCAGCAGGGGCGGGAAAAATCGAATCGTTTCCTTTGTTTCAGAAGACAGCGCCGGGCGAAAGCGAAAACCGTCCAACGCTGCCTTCTTTTCTGTTTATAGAACCCTCTGGCGACATCGAAGTCGGAACGTACGCCCGGGATTTCGGCGCTCTTCAGCCGGGGCGTCTTATCTGGTCGGCGAAGTCGTGGCTGTGTCACTCTCAGGTCGACCGGACAGCGGCTTTTCTGCCGTGGAAAGCGCCGGAAGACGTCAAAAAGATGTCGCCCGTCGACGCGCAGTCTCAATATCTGAAGTTCATTGCCGACCGGTGGAACGACGCTCACCCGGACGCTCCGTTAGACAAACAGGACATTATTATCACCCTGCCCGCCTCGTTTGACGAAACGGCTCGACAATTGACCGTTCGCGCCGCCGCCAAAGCGGGGCTGCAAAAAGTCGTTCTGATTGAAGAACCGCAAGCCGCGTTCTACGCATGGATTTACAAAAATTCGGAATTAGGAATTCGGAATTCGGAATTA
>JAZUMX010000029.1:0-4090 GCA_045603865.1 Thermoguttaceae bacterium | reverse complement strand
GTTGTATTGACTTCTCCGGAATTCAAATTGAAAACGTTTGCCAAAGCGTTATCTCCGGAACTGTTATGCAAACCAATAACAAAGGTATTGAAATTCGCTTGCCCGCCTGTTACATTAAATGTACTAATGCCAGACGAGTTGGCATTCCATAAACCAGCTTCGCCAGTTGTTGTCAGCGTTCCGCCGGAAAGATTATACGTTCCAGAGTTATTGCCCCAACCCAGAATAAGCGCGCCATTAAAGGTTGCTGTTCCGTTGGTTTGCTCAATTGTTCCATTTGTGGACGTGGCAACGTATGTAGGTGTTGAGGTCGGCGTAGTAAAAGTTCCTCCATTGATTGATAATTTAGCGTTGGCGTTATTTCCTCCAACTCTAAAAGATTTGCCTGCCGTAATTTCAAATGAACCGCCGGTCAGAGTAATCGTTCCGTTATTAACGGAATCTGCGGTAGAAGCGGCGCTTAAAGTGTACGATCCATCGTTGACAGTAATTGATGAGCTGCTATTGACCGTTAGCGCTCCGGTGGTGAGAGTTCCACCGTTCATGGTCAGCGCTGCCGGCGTACCGCTGTTATCTGAAATGGTGAACGTGCCAAAGGTCGCCGTTCCGCCTTTGTTGATCGTCAACTGGGTTTTAAGTTCTGCATTGCCGCGAGAAACCGTTGCTGTATTGCCTTCGCCGCCAATGCCGTTGCCGATGGTCAAGGAAGCAACGCCAAAGTCGCTCCAGTCAACATTTACAGTACCGTTTGTTGTAAGAATAAAAGCGTTTTTGGTAAACGATGGGGAAAAAGAATCCAGGAAATAATCATCCCTTGATTCTTCATAGACGCCTTCGTATGGTTGACCGTTGTAGTTCCAGTTAGCTGCGAAATAATAAGTATTATTTCGAGCGCCTGTCCAGTAATAATCCGAATCCTGCGCCTGAACGGAAAGAGTAACGGAAAGTAACGCTGCGAAAACAGCGACGATTGCAAACGTTCGTTTTGCCATTGGGGGTTATCTCCAAATGTGTTTATCTGTACAGGTATATAATACCAAATAATAATTCCACTTAATATATATTATAACCTATAATTGGGGATTATTGAAGAACTTTGAAAAGATTTTTTGAAAATTTTTAAGAAAAATGAGTTGATTATGCTGGAGAAAACTGTGAAATATTTGGAGTGTAACGGCTTGTCGTTGCACTCAATATTTTCAGCTTCGCAAGAATTGATTCGCAGGGCAGAATACTGCCTAGAATTCAAAGAAGTAAATCAAGACGTCAACCGGGGCGGAGGAGGGGAGCGTTGCAAAGTCCTGCGGAGACAGAACGAGAACTTCGCAATGCAATCTTTTATCCGGTATCGTTCCGGAATACTTTTTATAGAACTCTAATTCTTTGAGTTTTATCTTAAGAGAATAAGCTATTTTCTTTGAGTTTATGTATCCTAAAAATTCTGTTTTGCTGTCAAACGGGGCGTCTTCCTTTATGCCTTTGGGAATGTATTTGGGAACGTCTGAGTACGGAACGGAAATCAATAATTCTGAGTGATAATCCAGGAATGTCTCGAAAAAGAAGTATTGAACCGGAACGGTGTCCGGCAGCGGAACGTCTAGCTCGCTTTCAACAAACTTCTGGATTTCAGGCGTCCAATGAGTTTTACTAATGGGATGACTGTTGAAAAAATTGTGAACCAATATGAAGTATGCGATTATCAGTACGCACAATATCACTGATATTACAGCGATAATTGACAATACGATTTTTTTGATCGACATTTTCATGGTTTATTTTCCGCCTTCTTCTTTTCGCCGCAGGTTCGACTCGACTCCGCCTTGTTTGTTGCGAGAATACCATTGAGTCCAGGCGGCTTTGTCGTACCCGAAGTTCTGATTGGTAATCTTCTGTAACGCGTTGAGAACAGAGAGGTTCGGCTGCGTTTTTAGATACGTCTTCGGTCCGCCGCCCATCGTCAAGCCGGAAACGCCGTCTGTACCTTGCGAGGCAGACATGCCGGGACCGCCGGCGGTGGTGTACTTGTGCGTCGTTACCAGCGCGGCAATCAGAGCGGGGACGGCGTTCATGTCGCCAATTTCCCCGATTAGCTCCCCAGCTCGGTTGACGCGGGCGTTATTCTTGCTTTTCAATTCGACGCTGAAATAGTCAACGGCGGCTTGCGCCTGATGCTGTTTGAGCTGATCCAGACACGACAGACGCACTTCTTCCAGCGGGTCGTTCATGGCGCATTGCCCCAAAACCTTCATGGCGTCCGGAGTTCCCAGCTTCCCCAGCGCTTTGATGTAAATCAGCCGTGCTTCCGCCCGGCGGTCATTGGTAAGAACCTGTCCTAAAGCCGGGACGGCGTCCGGGTCGGTAATCCCCATCAAGCCGGCAAGAGCCTGTTCGTGCTTTTTCCCAAACAGTTCATCGCGCCACTGTATAACCTGTTTTCTCCATTGATTTTGCGCCTGCTGGTTGGACTTGCGGTTTTCCTGAATGTCTCTTTCCTGCGGAGTGATCCATCTTCCCTTGTATTTGACCATGCCCATGGCGGCGTAGGCTTCGTCCGGGGTGGTCCAGGCGCCTTCATGCCAGATGTATCCCAGCTCTCGACGCGCTTCTTTGTTGTCCGGCTCCAGCTCCAGAATCCGGCGGTAATGGCGGTCTGCCAGCGACGATAAGTTATTGGCTTTACACCAGTTAGCCATTGTCATGTTGCCTTCGACGGAATCCGCCATCAGCTTGACTTTTTTGTCGTACTGCTCGTACGCCCCGCCGGGATGAACTACGTATTCTACCTGATCGGAAGAGATTTCCATCTCGATGCCAGACCGGGCGCGAATGCGATACGTTTCCGGCTCCTGAGTTCCAGCCGGGTTGAGAATCGTTCCTTCGACGCGTCCGCCTTGTTTGAGAACCAGCGTTTCCCCGAATCCCGTCCCGCAGAGCGCTGTTAAAATCGATAAAATCGTTAAAAAAAGTCGTTTGTGCATCATATTGGATTAAGTTTATATAATTATATAGTCGATATTCCTAATAACTATCCAAAAAAATGGCTTCATTATTGAAAATTAATGGTATATTGTACAATGTCCTATTATAGTATACCATCTGAATCCCCAAAAGGGTTCAATAATAATTGAAATATGTTAAAATTTTTACGATTTCTTCTCCTGGCGCCTTTCAAAAATCGGATAATCGGCATTATAACGCTGTTTGTCGTTCTGACGCTGTTTTTTCGCTACTTTGAACTGCAGCCGTCTGAAGAGAAGAAAGAACTGCACGTTGGCCCGATGACGTTCCACGTCAGTCCGGTTACAATCCAGCGTCGAGTCGTCGCCAAGCCGATTGTCGAATCCGGTTCTGGAGACGTTCAGCCGACCTTGCCAGCGTCTGACCCGTCCAGCGCGTTTGTCAGTCAGCAGCCAGAAATGCCGGCTATTGCCGACGATTTGTCTCTTCCCGGTTTGCTGCCGGATGACAGTTCCCTGACGGTTGCGCCTCTGGACGATCAGCCCTACAGCGCCGCGCCGAGCGCGCCTGCGCCGCCATCGATAGCGCAAACTCCAGCGAGCGTTCCTGCCCCGGCAAAGCCGCCGGTTCGTCAGTCTGTTTCGTATGGAACCAAGGAACCGCCTGTTTCGCAGACGGGGACAAATACTCTTTCGTTTACTCCTCCCGCGCCGGTAAATCGTCAGGAAATCCGAATGGGATCGGTTTGTCTCAATCGGATGAATCTGATGAAATTCTCAGACCCGGTTGTTCAGGAAACGCTTGTCAGAACGGCGCGAGAATTTGATTTGCTGGCAGTGCAGGGCTTTTACGATTCCGACTTGCAGGTAATTGAGCAGTGGATTAACGCGCTCAACGCCGATGGCGGTACGTACAGCTATCTGACCGCTTATCCACCCGAGTACAAACAGGACAGAAACTATCAGGCGCCGTACGTTGCGTTTATTTATAATCGCCGCGCGGTAGACGCCGACAGAAGCACGTTGCTGGTTTTGGAATGCGGAACTCGCATGACCTGCGCCCCGATTGCCGCTCTGTTTACCGCTCGCAGTACAGATAAATACCCGGCGTTTACGTTTATCGCCATGAACGT
>JAZUMX010000028.1:0-1711 GCA_045603865.1 Thermoguttaceae bacterium | reverse complement strand
TATCTTCTGGATGGGTATCGCCCTGCTGACGCTCCGATTTATCATGGCGTTCAAGTCGGGCGATTTCACGCCGAAGGAAGCCAGCCTGGCGGCGACCGGGCTTCGCAGCGGAATCATGCTAACCGTTATCGGTTTGGCGTGGGATCAACTGATTAAAATTCCGCTTTGGCTGGTCATTGGAATTCTTATAACTACTCTTCTGGTTATCGCCTGGCCGCGGCAAGCGATGTTTCTTGTCCCGCTGATATTTATTCTGCTTGGCGTCAAACGCTGGTTTGACAGATGGACTACGCCAAATACGAAAAAGAAAAAAAATCGGAAAAAGCAAAATCGAAAGAGTTAGGGATATAGGGGGCGCCGCTGAGCGATAACCGCCAATTCTTCCCCAGCTTCTCACGATTTTCTCAAAAATCTCTATCAAATTCTTGAAAATCTCAAAATCCAGTGTATAATATATATAATATACAGGAACGTTTTTTGATGTTAAATTGTCAAAAATGTATCTGCAATAAAATCGTTCACAACACTCATTTTCCCTTTTACCATACAGACTAAACATGACCCGTTTCCAACGAACTCGTATTCTGCTCCCCCTTGCTTTAGGGCTTTTTGTTTTGACGGCTTCTGCTATGGCAGACGTTACATACGACAGCGCCGCTGGAACGTTTACCGGCGACGGAACTTATTCTGAAGCCGTCAATGCCACAGTAAATTTGACGGCAACGCCAACGGCTGGTCAGACGATTACGTTTACCAACAACATCGTTTCAACTGGGAACTTTACTCAATCCGGGGCGTTCGTTGTTTTCGATACCGGAACCGTCAATTCCTTCAATGCGCTTTATATCAATAACGGCGACGTCAACAATGCAAAAATGACGTTGAGCGGTTCCATGACCTTGGCAGAATTGCATGTTGCCAATGTCATGACAACCTATTTAGATATTACAGACGGCGCAACGTTAAGCGTTTCCGGTAAAGCCTGGATCAACGAAGCGAAAAACGCTCAGGGAGTCATTACTCAAACCGGGGGCACGGTTTCGTTCACAACCAGCGGCGCTACCGACATCCGCATTGGACACTGGCCCAACACGGGCTATCCGTCCAGATACGATATTTCCGGCGGATCGTTGAGCGTTCCCAATACAACCACTTATGTCGGATGGGACGGCTATGCCGAGATGAATATCAGCGGGGGCGAGGTCAGTTTGAAATGCCTTAGCCTTTCCAACGGTCAAAATCAAGGTAAAGGAACTTTCAGGCTGACTGGCGGCACGCTCAATATTGGAGACGGCGGCGTTGTGCGCGATGCAAGAGGCGCAGGCAGTTCAATTGCGCCGGTAATCAATTTGGGAACGGCAACTGTCAACGCGACCGCCAGCCATACATGGGGAAGCAATATGACGGCAACCCTGAACAGCGGAACGACCACGACGTTTAATGCCGATTCAGGGAAAACGATTACCATGAATACAGTTCTCGCCGGATCTGGCGCTTTAACCAAAACCGGCGCGGGTACGCTGACGCTGTCGGGAGCCAACACCTACACCGGCGCGACAACGATTTCCGCCGGTACGCTCGAACTGACCGGCAACGGTACGCTGGGAACCGGAGCGGTTACCAATAGCGCAACGTTGAAATTCAATTTCAGCGAGGACAAAACTCTTTCAAACGCCATTTCCGGGACTGGAACGATCGTCAAAGAGGGAAC
>JAZUMX010000027.1:0-5590 GCA_045603865.1 Thermoguttaceae bacterium | reverse complement strand
ACCAGTTCCCGCCCGACGACTCCGGAAAGCTCCATTTCCGCCGCCGCCAAATCCAAATCGGAACCAATCAAATGGAGATTGTCGTTAATTACGGTTTTCGCTGACGCCAACGAAACGTCGTCAACCAAAACGTCGTAAATGGTGTTTTTATCTCCCGATTCTGTATTGACGCCCAAATGAAGCGTTGCGTGAGCCTGGGGATCCATGTCGATGAGTAAAACGCGTTTACCAGACATGGCTAAAGCCGCGCTGAGGTTAACGGACGTTGTCGTTTTGCCAACGCCTCCCTTTTGATTCATTATTGCGATGGAACGCATTGTATCTGATTTTTATTGTTTGTCAACGGTTATAAACTGGATTTCCTCAATACCAATTTTTAACATATTGTATCATATTGTAGTTTTAGAATCAACATCAAATTTAGTAAAAATTTTTAATTATTTTGGAGAACAGACATTGTCCTAGAAACTCTCCATTTTTGTTTTGTTGGCGGGCAATACCCGCCACCCAGCGGAGCATCCAATCAAGAAGTATTCTTATGTAAACTACTTTTGACGCAAAAATTTTTCTATTTTATAATTTTATCTGTAATAATAGACTGATAACATAAATATTTGACGCAACATATTTTCACATATAATGTTATAAAATATTTTCGTTCTGGAGAATATTATATATATTTATGTATGCATTTATAAATTTGTGAATTATAATAAAACATTGGACGAAAAAATGAAATAAGGAGCAATAAAAAACGGGGATATTCGTTATATTTTGATGAATAAATCGGAAATGGTTCCTGATGAAACGCTCTTTGCCCAATGGGTAGAGCTTTACGGCTCACAAGTTCAGGCGTACATTCAGTCTCGCGTTTACGATTCTGCCACGGCGGAAGATTTGG
The DNA here is from genome assembly GCA_045603865.1 of Thermoguttaceae bacterium. Classification (GTDB taxonomy): domain Bacteria; phylum Planctomycetota; class Planctomycetia; order Pirellulales; family Thermoguttaceae; genus RUG11551. The sequence continues at coordinate 4,689 of JAZUMX010000027.1, read as the reverse complement.
CGCAAGAGACTTTTTGCCGGGCTTGGTCAGCTCGAGAATCCTATCAGGAACAGGGTTCCCCGAAAAAATACCTTTTTTGTATAGCAGAAAGGTTAATAATCGACTATCGACGTAAAAAACGTCCCGCTTTTTTTGAAAGCGACGAAGTTCAGCGCGCCAGCGAACCGGTCGATAACGATTCCTCCGCAGAGCAAAAACTGGTTTTAGCGGAAAATATCCAGAAACTGCGCACTGCCATGGAATCCTTGTCAGACATTCAGCAGCAAACGCTTATGCTTCGTTTTTATGGGCAGTTTTCCTTTTCGGAAATATCCGAAATGACGCAATTGCCCCTGGGAACGGTTTTGAGTCATTGCCATCGCGCGCTGGAAAAGCTGCACGGCATTTTGGGAGATATTTACTAAATGAATAACAACATCAATCCTGACGAAGTTCTGTCTGACGCCGAGCTTGCCGCTTTGGAGGCAAAGCTGTCGGTTATTACAGACGTCAGTCGTTCAGATTCAGACGTTTCTCAACTGTCAGAATCGGAACGCATTCAGGCGCAGACGTTTGACAAGCTGATTTCTCTTGCCAACAGGGGAATTGAGTTTAAACCGGTTTCATTTACAATACCGTCGGCTCCGCTGCCGCCTTCTCGCGCAACTGGTTACAAAATGCGAATTGGCGCAATTGCTGTCGCGGCTGTCGTTCTGGTTTCCGCGCTCATTCTGGCGCCGATGTCCGTAACGCGCATTTTTGCTCCCGCGTCAGATTCAAACAACAGCGTCATTGCCGAGTCCGCCGCAAGCGCCTATTGGACAGACAGCTTTGACAATCAGCTTTCAGAATTCGAAGGCGAAATGATTTGTCTTTCCGCCAATTACGATAATTTAGACGTTGCTGTTGAAAGCATGTACTACCTTGAGGATTATTCCGAAGTTGGAGATTTTTAAGATGAAAAACGTTTTATGTTGCCTGTTCGCAATGGCTTTTGTTGTTTCCGGCTTCGCTCTGGCAGAAGCGCAGGAAAACAATTTCGGGAAAGGTTTCCCGCATTCGATGAACGTTCCGGGACCGAAGCCAAACAAAGCCATGTCTCAGCCCAAGCGGAATTTCCCGGGAATGAACAAGCCCTCTAATCAGGGGCGGTTCGGCGACAACGGTCATAATCGTTTCCGCGATATTGAAGGCATGAAGAAAAACGACCCGGAACGATTCAAAATGCTCAAGGAAGACGCTGAACTGGATCTCAAAATCAAAGAGTTGGTTCGTCAGTATAAAATCGAGAGTAACAGCGAGAAAAAAGAAGCCCTTCGTAAAGAGATTACGGAACTGTGCACCAAACACTTTGAAGTTCGTCAGCAGCGCCGAGAGCTTGACCTGGCTCGCATGAAAGCCTGGCTCAATCAAATGGAACAGGGCATTGAAAAAAGCCGCCAAAATAAAGACAAAATCATCGAACAGAGAATTAATTCCCTCCTGGACGACAGCCTGGGAGAATTCTAAGGCAAGCCGGGGCGCGTTAGCCCCCGGAAGAACGGAACGAAATAATAAATCCGTCGTCAGATAAACTTGACGACGGATTTAATTTTTTAGGAAGTTCGCCTGACGGCGAATGCGTAATTCCGTTCGCTAACGCTCCGCGGGTTAAACCCCACGGCTATTGATATTGAACCGCTACGCGGTTCTAGGGGAAACGCTTAGCGTCCCAACGCCCTTTTTTCTCTATTGCAAAACCATCGTAAAGAAGCCGCCGGTTCTGGCAATTCCGACTCGGCGATACGGTCCGAGCATGTTGGCGCGATGTCCGGGGCTGTTAATCCAGACGCGAACGGCATAAACGCCGGAGGAACTTCCCATGAACACGTTCTCTGCAACTCCCGGCGTTCCGCTATGATACATCTGTTGCCGATTGTACATATTGTTGGAATGCCACTGGGCGATGTTCTGTAAATTCTGACTGAATTCACAAGGTTTCAAACCGCTGCGAATACGGAAATTGTTGAACTCCTGAAAAGCAAGAGCCGCTTGCGGGTCTTTGAACGGAGAAGCGGGTACTTCCTTTTTCGTTTCGTCGTCTTTAGCGGCGTTGTCGTCTTTCTTGACTTCGTCGCCTTTGACTTCCTTCTGCTCCGTCTGGGCTGCGTCTTTGACGTCTTTCTGCTCCGTCTGGGCTGCGTCTTTGGCGTCTTTCTGCTCAGGCTGGGCCGCGTCTTTGGCGTCTTTTTCTTCTTTCTGCTGCTCGTTCTTTACGACAGGAGCTGGGTTGTAGACGTAACCTCGTCTTCTCGCCCGTCCCCCCCGCGCGATTTCGAGCTGGTCGCGCTGGGCTTGTACTGCTTTTAGAATCTCTTTACCGTCTAGCGAATCTGTGGCGGGGTCTGCAAAGGACAGGCCGCAGCATACGCAAAGAATTGCGGAAGCGGAGATCATGAACGTTGACCTGTTAATCATCATGCTACCTCACAAATGTTAAAGTACAGTATAGTTCGATCCTTCAATTAAAGCCTCGATCCTTTCGAGACATTACCTGGAATTATAGAACCGAAATTTCGGATTCTAAATACATATTCATTATTAATTTTAATCAACCTTTGAATAAATAAAAGAGGGAACCAAAAAATAATTAAGAAAAAATGTGCAAAACGTACAATCTCAGTCCGTTTATACTCTCCAGGAAAGATAGATAAGACGCTATAGCGTCAATTGGATTTTAAATTTTGATCACGCATGCCCTCTTATGTTTAAATCGGATCGTTCTCACTTTGTCATCAGTCAGGGTAATTTTGAACATCTTGTATTTTTAATTTGAATCTGCTATAATATATAATAGATTGCAATAATTGGAAATCTGATTTTGGTTTCCGCTGTCAAAGACTAATCAAACAACCCCAATAACGATTATGAAAACGTTTAATAGCAAAACTGTCAAACCATTGCTTGTCATTGTTTCAATTTGTATTATAGTCTTGACCGCATCGGCGCAGGCGCAGCAGACGGAGCCGACCGCCCGATGGAACGCCGCTGAATACGGCGTAACGCCCAGCGAAACGGAAGATCAGACGGACGCGCTTCAGGCGCTGCTGGACAAAGCCGGTCAGGCGGGCGGCGGAACCGTCGAGCTGGCGTCAGGACGCTATCGGATCAACGGGAACCTGTCGATTCCCGGCGGCGTTACACTCAAGGGAACGTATTCCGTTCCCCCAACGGTCAACCGAAAAGACGACAACCTCAAGGGGACGGTTCTGCTGGCTTTCGCTGGCAAGGGCGACCCGGAGGGCAAGCCGTTTATCTTCCTGGCGGGAGACAACGCCGTTATCTCAGGTGTGATTATCATCTATCCGGAATGGGACAGAACCGTCGTGCCGCCTGTTCCGTATCCGCCGTGTATTGCTTCGCGGCATACCAATAACGTCGGCGTTCTGGACTGCTGTCTTCTCAATCCGTACGAGGGCATTCGCATGGTTCAGGCGCACCGCCATCTGCTCCGCAACATTACCGGATACCCCATTTGGCGCGGGCTGTTGGTCGATCAATGCTACGACATCGGGCACGTCGAGAATTTCCATTACTGGCCCTTTGGACTGAACTACAATCCGAAAGACCCGTACTGCGAATGGATTAACAAAAACGGCGTCGCGTTTGAGTTCGCTCGAACGGACTGGGAATACGTCTGCAATACGTTTTGTTTTGGATACGGCGTTGGATACAAGTTCAGCGAGTACCGGCACGGCGCAGCGAACGGGAATTTCCTCGGTTTGGGCGCGGACTCCTGCCGCCGGGCGGTTCTGGTTGAGCAGTCCCAGGAACCCGGGCTGCTGATAACCAACGGGGAATTCGTCGGCCGCTGGACGAGTCAGGATTCCATTTGCATTGAAGTCGCGGAAGGGAACCGGGGGAAGGTGTCGCTCAACAACTGCTCGTTCTGGGGACCGGTCGAAACCTGCATTCGATCCAATTCCATAAAAGGACAGCTGACCGCCAACGCCTGCCATTTCGTCAACTGGGACAACGGCGGAACAGGCGCGTCCGCCATTCAAATCACAGCAGGAAAAGCGATTGTTTCCAACTCCACATTCCAGCAGCCGGGAACGCACGTTGAAGTCCTTCCTGCGGCAAAATCCGTTATTATTACCGGAAATCAGGCGGAAGGCGGACTGAACGTCGAGGGAGCGAATCTGCCTCAAACCGTTATGGCGGCAAATGAACTCAACCCGCTGGACAGGATGACGCAGGAAGACAAACAGCAATATATTATCGATCTCGGAACCAGCAACGACGCCGTTTTCATTCGCAACTGGCACGGACCGGAACAATTCGTCAACAATCAAAACGAAACTATTACGTCACGCTGGACAACGCGGGAATCGAAAGTCAATTTGCCTGTCGTTCCCGGAAAAGCGTATCAGCTGACCGTTCGTCTCAGAGCCAATCGCTACCGTGACGCCGACGCTTCCCCAGCAGCGGCTCTTTGGCTGGAAGACAAACAGGTCGCATCGTTAAGTCAAAAAGAAAACGCTTTGCCCCATCCAGATGAAACAGGCGCGATTACCGTTCAAATCCCCGCCCAGGACAAAGAGCGATTGACGCTTGTATTCAAGGCTCCCGGCTGGGTTCCCGCTGAAGTTTATCAGCGTTCCAACGATTACCGAACTCTGGGCGTTCAGGTCGACAAAATCGAGATGAAAGCGCAGTAAACGAATCAAT
>JAZUMX010000026.1:0-1791 GCA_045603865.1 Thermoguttaceae bacterium | reverse complement strand
GTAAACGGCGTAATCGTCGATGTCGGCAGCGTCGAAGCTGTACGGACCGGTCGTGCCGGCGCGGCAGGCGTATTCCCATTCCGCTTCAGTCGGGAGACGGTACAGACGTCCGGTAACGGCAGTAAGCCATTTGCAGTACATAGAAGCGGAGAACGGCGGAATGCAGATTGCCGGGTATCCTTCCTTGCCCATGCCGAAGGTCATGTCGGTATAAGCGGGAGTGGGGTGAGGAATGGCGTCGGCGATTTGGGTGTTAGCCGTTTCCGGTTCGCCAGCCGCCTGACGCAGCTTTTTGGACTGACCGGTCGACCAGGACAGGTATTCGTCCCACGTTACTTCGTATTTGCCCATCCAGAAGGGGGAGACCTGAACTTTGTGCTGAGGTCCTTCTGCGGCGGGATCGTAGAAGTATTTCGGTTCGGCGTCGCCGCCTTCGGCTTCCTGTTCTTCTTCGGAAGAACCCATGAGGAATTCTCCGCCTTTGATGGGAACCATGTCAAACTTGACGCCGGTTCCGGGAATGGTTTCGGTATAGGGTTTCATGTCGGCTTCGGTTGCTGCCGAGGCGTTGGGGGTGGCGACTTGAGGCAGGTTCCATTCCGGGCAGAGTTTACGATACTCTTGTGCGGACGCGGTCGCGCAAAAAGAAATTGCAAAAATTCCCAGCAGGAGGGCTTGCAAAAATCCCCGATTGTTGGTTAAAATAGTCATTAGAGTTCAATCTCCGTGTTAAAATAAAACATTTAAACAACTGCAATTTTACTATGAAAATCACAGCAATCATACCAATTGTCGCGACGGTTATCGCAACTTTCATTCCCTATTATAACATAAAAGCGGAATCTTTGCAACCGTCCCAGCGGCTGGAATACAAAAAAATTCAAATGTCTATCCCCGTTCGGCTGGTTTTTTACGCCGATTTGAGCGCAAAAGACGGGAAAAAGCGGGCGGACGCCGCCGCGGAACGCGTTTTTGAGAACGTCGAACGGCTGAAAATGGTCTTTAGCGACTACGAATCGGACTCGGAACTGAGAAAAGTCTGCGTCGCCGCTCAAGACGGCTCGGAAGTTCCCGTCTCGGACGATTTATGGACGGTTCTGGTCGCTGCGAAGAAATACCATCGTCTTTCCAACGGCGCGTTTGACCCGACTGTGGCGAACGCTGTGCGACTGTGGCGGCGAGCCGTTCGAGAAGAAAAGTTTCCCAAACGCGACAAGCTCGAGGAAGCCCGGGCGCTGACAGACTTCAATCTGGTCGTTTTGAATGAGAAAACGCACACCATGCGATTCCTCAAAAAAGGCGTTCGACTCGATTTAGGCGGAATTGCCAAAGGATATATTATCGACAAGTCGCTGGAACTGCTCAAAGAGTTGGGATACCCCGCCGCGCTGGTCGACATCGGGGGAGACGTAGCCGTCGGCGACGCCCCGCCGCGTAAGGACGAGTCCGACCACGTCGGCTGGAAAATCGGGATTCTCGACGAGACCGGCAAGGACGTCAAGGAGTTTAAGTATCTGACCAATTGCGGAATCGCGACCTCTGGCGCCAACGCCCGGTTTGTAGTTATTGACTCAATTCGATATTCGCATATAATAGATCCCAAAACCGGACTCGGGCTGACCAACAGCGTCGTGACGACCGTTATCGCCCCGACTGCTATGGACGCCGACGCCTGGGCGTCTGCCAGAAGTGTGAATCCTGAGTTACCCTCGGAAACAGAATGGATTGGAAGGCGGTAATGAAGCGACCAGCGGGAGCGGAATTACGCAGTTCGCCGAAGGCGAACCAAAA
>JAZUMX010000025.1:0-2199 GCA_045603865.1 Thermoguttaceae bacterium | reverse complement strand
ATTACCAAGACTGGTTTGATCTGGTTGGCGGAACCGACGGTCTGTACCTGATCGGTCTTTACGCTCCCGGACCTGGGCCGGAACCCGGCTCTGGCGTCCCAGAACCGTCGACCTGGGCGCTGCTGGCTCTTGGGGTTATTGGGTTGATGTACTGGCGGAAAAAGAATTCGTAATTCGTAATGCGTAATTCGTAATTACGCAAGCGTAGTACAATATCTAACGAGCGAGAGTAACGTGAAAGCGAGACTCTCGCTTTTTTCTTTTAGCGAGTTGCGCTCGCGATCCTAGAAGGTTTTTGTGTTGGCAAAGAGTATTTTTCTAGGGCATTGTTCCATTGGCAGGCGGGGACGCCTGGGGTCGACGAGGGCGTCGACCCCATACGTATCAACTTAAGGAAAAAATGCGTTAAGATATTCCAGTTGTATTGATTAGAAAGGATTTGGTTTTACCTATTTTACTTTTAGATTTTAGTTAAAGTTAGACCGCAAAAGTATAAGAAAAAAGAAAGCGTAAGGGGGAATTTTTAACTTTCAACAACATTTAACCCAAACGCTTTCATGGTTATTTCTTATACTCAATTTGCGGAAATGTTGCAAGACCTATTTGGCGATTTTTTTATAGATTCTTTGGAAAAGTTTGATTTCTTTCAACGAAATCGCAAGATGACCGCCAAAGACTGGTTCTTAACTTTATTGGAATGGATTACTCAGGATAAACCTACATTATCATCCTTGTCTAATTTGTTTGCTGACTATAAAATTAAAATCTCACCTCAGGCATTAAGCAAAAAATTCAATATGAAATGCGTGCATTTCTTATTGGAGATCGTCAATAAAATTATCGAGAATCTGATAATGGAATCCAATGCAAAAGCGCCTGCATTGCTTTCGCTATTTAGCGGCGTCTACCTTGCGGACTGTACGCTATGTCAACTGTCTCAACAGACAAAAGATCTCTTTCCTGGAGTCGGAGGAAACGACGAAAAAGTAAACGTTTCTGAACTGAAAATATTCTTGCGTATTGAAGCCACAACTGGGGTTATTGAATCATTTTTATTGGGTTCTGGCAGGACGTCTGACCATACGTTTTATAGTAAAACAAAGCAGTTGCCTCGCAACTCTTTGGAGTTGGCGGATATGGGATTTGGAAGTCAAAAACGCATGTTAGACAATCTGAAAAACAAGGTGGATTTCATTTGTCGCGTTCAATCTCAAAGTATTCTTTACTATGACAATCAGAGATATTCGATCAGTGAATTTTTGAATCAACAAGACGGAGATGAAGTTGACATTCTCATTCAGTTTGGCGCAAACCAAGTTCCCTGTCGTCTGGTTGGCAGAAAAGTTTCTGAAGAAGTCGCCAAACGGAAGTTGGATCAAGTTACTCGTAAAGCTAAAAAGTCAGGTCGGAAAGTCAGTCAAGCGCAGCGGATTGTTTCTCATTGGCAGTTTTACATTACCAGCATTGACAGTAGCAGATGTTCACTCGACGAAATAATTACGCTTTATTCTGTTCGTTGGCAAATAGAGCTGATATTCAAATTTTGGAAGAGTTGCATGAATCTGAATAAATCAAAAGGTAAAACCACCGCGCGAGTATTATGCGAAAAACTGCTCAAGATGATTTACATATTGATTTATCACGGACATGAAATACTTGCAGGTATTGGACCTGTCAGCGAAGTCAGCCATGTGGCTGTTCACGATCGTTACAAACCCAAATTTCACAAACTTCTGGACGCATTAAGAAAAGGATACACGACAAATACTATTAGTAAAAAAATCAAAGAGACTGTCTGTTTTATGCGCGGAACGCGACCGCGCGATAAACGCGTAAAAAAACAAAATTTACACGATAAATTACAAAACAGACAGATAAATCAAACAATAATTACATCCTCTTAAGTTGATGCCTATGGGCTTACGCACCCCGGCTCGCCAAATCGCTTCGTTACCGCCTTCCAATCCATTTCCTAACTAACTCCAATGTTGTTCCAAAATACAAAACTGTCGTTTGCTTTGATTGTCCTGCTGGCGTTATTGTCCGGCGTTACATACGCTCAAGATGTAACGGACGCGCCGGGGGCGTTTGCTCTGGTTCTCGATCAGCGTCCGGGAGAGGTCTGTCAGCCGGATTCCGGGTACGCGATGGAAATCGCTCAGCGGGCAGCGAAACGAGCGGGGACGGCGCTGGACGTCC
>JAZUMX010000024.1:0-6408 GCA_045603865.1 Thermoguttaceae bacterium | reverse complement strand
TAATCGACGCCGCCCAGACCCGTATAAGACTGGATGAGCTGACTGGCGGAAACGCCGGTTGCCGGAGAGCAGGCGACGATTCGGTCTCCCGCAGTCAAAACGCGGCTGCCGAAATTTGTAACGCCGTCAGAGTCAATTGTTCCTGTAACAGTCCAGGAAGAATTCCCGCTGGAATATTCCATGACGTAAACGGCGCAAGCCATTCCCGGCGCGCCAACGACAAGCTGCGTATCCGACAAATCTACGGATGAGCCAAACTGACCAACGAACCCGCTGGATTGATAGAGCGTGTTCGTCCAGTTCCATTGCCCGGATTCGTCCTGCTTGTAAAGACCGACAACGCCTTTAACGTTGCTGTTTTTGTATCCGGGACATCCGATTGCCAGTCTGCCGTTGTCGAGAGAAACGCTCAGACCGAACTGCATGTCGTTGGTTAAAACGACCGAGCTGCCGGGGAGTTCTTCCATGGTAGCCAGCGTCAGCGTTTGCGTTTGCGTCCAGGTCGACCCTCGAAGCGAATACAGGTACGCAACGCCGTCTGCCTGTAACGTTCCGTCTGTGGAATCGTAGGGCGCGCTGATAACCAGCGTTTGACCGTCGCAATCCATGGAGTAGCCGAATTGAGCGAAGTTGACGGTTGTTTCGCTGACCAGTTTTTGAACGTATTCCCATGTATTTGAACTGTTGAGTCGATAAACGTAAACCGCTCCGGACGTCGTTGAACCGCCTTGGGCGCTGGACGCGGCGACAAAGAGCCATTCCCCCTTGACCAAAATATTGGAACCGAACTTCGCCCCGTCCGTTCCGTCTGGAGCGACAATCCGCTGCGTCGTTTTGGTTTTCATGTTGTAGACGTACGCCGAGCCGGTGCGAACTCCGTTGACAAGATCGGTTGGAGCGCCGGACGCTATCCAGTTCTCGCTGATGGAAAGGCTGGCGCCAAACTGCCCGTCCGTCGCGCATTGAGACGGCTTTGTCCACGAGCCGATATTCGTCCAGCCGCCGTTTGTTGCGTTAGGCGTGTACAGGTACACAGCAGGGGAAGTCGCTTTGGGCGTTGACGCGACCAGGATGCAGGAGCTGGAATCGTAAGCGGCGGCGGAACCGTATCCGGAACTTGCCGTCAGCGTTGTATTGACGGCGCTGGGAGTAAATTCTGAGCTTGTCCCGGAAATCGTCCCGTAAATTTTCCCGTTGGAGTTGACAATGTCCAGCGCGGTTGCAATCGAGTTGTCGGTTTCCGTTTCTGTAACGCCGTTGCGAGAGACTTGCAGTTGATAGGATTCCGCCCGAACGTTCGATCCGCCTGTTACTTTGACGTAGTACGTAATTGTTCCGGAACTGGAGCTGGGATTGCAAAAAGAGGGAATCGTATAGTAGCCGTCGCCCATGGAAGTCGCTTCCGCAATTTTGGACGACCCGCGATACAGTTCGACGACGACGTTTTGGCTTTCCGGCGCGTAGAGCTGAACGCTGCCGTACGTCCCCTTTGCCATGGTGAACGAATACGAGTTGGTCGTTGTTACAGCGGCTTTGTCGAACGTCCCGGTTAGGGTAGACACTTCTGCTATCTTTCCCAACGGGCATTGATATTTGTGGATTCGAATGGTCTGCGATTCGGAAATGTTGGCGGTTCGGGTAATAACCAGCGTTGCCTGAGTTCCGCCATATTGAACCATGCTGTTAAAGTAAATGGCGTCGCCGTCAATAACGCCGGTCGCAATAACATTGTTGCTGGAATCAACTACTTTGGCGGTGATATTGTCAGACGCAATCACCCCGGAATTAAACTTGACTCTGAGGTTGATCTCGTACGGCGTTGTTGACACGTTTGCTCCAAACGTAAAATCGTACTCATACGTTCGCGCTCCGGAATTGATGTAGTCAATGGGCTCCTGATGGCTTTCAGAACTCGACGGGCTGTAAACCGACTCGAAAGTACTTTCGATAGATTGCGACGACGACTCCAGGGCGACTGCCGGGTCAACAATCAGCGTTGAATCGACGGTCAGCAGAACTCTGCTTTCCAACGCCTCGACAGACATGGAGCGTTCCAGACGGGAAGCCGACTTGCGCGCCGTTTCCTTGTTTGACGTTCCCAAAAGTTCTTCTAATCCCCAAAGATTGCGATAGTTTGATTTTTGCATAATGGTCTATTGTTGAGCGTTTAACGATAACTCAAATAAAGATGTTATGCTTTTTTGAGTTAAAAAGCCTTGTTTTTGTTCCATATATTTATAATCTTATCGACTGTTTTTAAAAAATACTGTATAATATTCGACAAAGGGCTTGACGACGCCCGAGCCGTCTGAGCGTCTCAATCTTTTAAGTTTTTTAACTAAATTGCCGATTTATCCAATATTATGGAAAATAACATGAAACAATTCGTAATTGACGTTGTCAAAGAGGCTTCGGAGCTGGCTTTGGCGGTTCAGCAGGAAATGGTTACCCCGACTACGGTTGAGAAAGCCGACAAGTCCCCGGTAACGGTCTGCGATTTGGCGATTCAGGCGCTGATTTCTCGCCGTTTGGCGGAACAGTTTCCCAACGACGCCCTGGTTGGCGAGGAATCGAACGATGTTTTTGCCGGAGAAGATGGTCAAAAATTGCTCAATCAGGTTACGGGATTCGTTCAGCGGTTTGAACCGTCCGAAACGCCGTCTTCTGTCGCCTCGTGGATTGAACGCGGTCGAGACGAGGGCGACGAAAACCGCTATTGGGTTCTTGACCCGGTCGACGGCACGAAGGGGTTCCTGCGCCGTAATCAGTACGCGATTGCTCTTGGCTTGACGATTGACAAACAGCCGGTCTTGGGCGCCTTGGGCTGTCCATGCTGGCAAGATGGTACGGTTTATTTCGCCTCTCAGGGGGAAGGGGCGTATTCAATCCCGCTGCACGGAACCGACTTGACGCCGATTCACGTCTCGGACGTTTCCGACGCCTCGCTGGCGCGTGTGCTGCGGTCGGTCGAAAAGGGACATACCAACGTCGGGCAGATTGACTACATCGTCGAAAAGCTCAACATTCAGACGGATCCCGTAAGTATAGACTCTCAAGTGAAATACGGCGTTTTGGCGTCGGGCGGGGCGGAGATTCTGCTTCGACTCATTTCACCGAAAATGCCCAACTACAAAGAGAAAATCTGGGATCAGTGCGCGGGCGTGGTCGTGCTTCAGGAAGCGGGCGGAAAGGTTACTGACCTGGACGGCAAACCGCTGGACTTTACCCACGGACGGACGCTTGCGGAAAACCGGGGCGTCTGCGCGACCAACGGCAAGATTCATTCCGCCGTCCTGCACGCCATCGCCGCCGTCGGCGCGTAGCGCTTAAGAGGGAAATTAAATTCAAGATTTATAGCAATGCGGCTTTGATTCTCCAAAAGAATCTGAGCCGTTATTTTTTCTGGACGCAAATGCGGAATCCGACTTTGACGTCGCGCTTGTCGATAGGCAGGTAGTCGCGAACACTGCAAAAATCAGCGTTTTTAGTCTGTTCCAGATAGCTGCCGCCGCGAATCGTTTTTATTGGCTTTTGAGAATTCTCAACAGACGTTTGAGATTCGTCAAGAGAATTATACTCGTTAGAGCACCATTCTTTAACGTTGCCGGGCATGTCGTAAATACCCCACGAATTGGGCGATTTACTTCGAGCCAAAGCCGGAACGGTTTGAAAATCTTCAAAAGAAACCGCTTGTAGAATGCAAGTCTCGGAAGAATCTTCGCCGTCGGCGCGGCATGCGTATTCCCATTGTTCTTCAGAAAGCAATTCAACGTTGACCTTCAGTTTTTTGGAAAGGGCTTTGCAAAACTCCTGGGCGTCTGCCCAGCTGACGTTTCTTACCGGCGATTTTTCGGGGTTGTTCAAGGCGTGAATAGCGTCATTCGCCAGACTGTTTGGCATGACGGCAAACCACATTTTTTGAGTTACCTCGCAGTCAAGAATCCAAAAGCCGTTAGAAATAGTTACTTTTTGCGGTGGAGAATTTGAATTGACTTTCGGATTCCATGATAAGTCATTATAAAGGTCATTCAAAAGCTGCTTCCGATCAACGCTCCGCATTGACGATTTCAGTTTATCGTTCTTGCTGTCCTGTTGTTTTTTAATCTTTTTTTCAAAATCTGCAAGCTCTTCGTCAGAAAGCAGATGATTTCGTTTTGCGATATCCATCAGCTGCTCAAACGTCATGTCTTTTGAAATTGCGATGTCTTCGCATCCCATGAGAAACGATCCCGGCGGACACCATCGAAAGACGTATTCAACGCCGTCTGCAACGCGAACGAGCTTTTCTCCCGCCTGCTTTCCTGTGGGGAATGGCGCGATAACGTCTTGAACAGGAGCTTCCGTTTTGACGTCTGAAACAGAGACGTTGACAAGATTGTCGCCTGAATTCGTCAAACCGTCTGGTTTAGAGTTAAACGCCCAAGAGGCAATCGCGGCAAGAGCAATGGCGCCTGCAAGAGCCATGGATAAAGGCTTGCGAAAAGATTTTGGCTTGAGCGCCTCAATGACTTCCGTCATGGAAGAGTATCGCTTTGCGGCGTCCTTTGCCGTCATTCGATTTAATACGTTTTGAATGCGAGCGGGAATTCCCTTTCGGAATTGCGCCAAGGGCGGAAGACTTCGCGTTCGCTGAGCTTCCATTTTCTTTTCTGAGGACGAATAATCTTTTCCGCCAAAGGGAACTTCCCCGGTAAGAATATAAAACAGCGTGCAGCCGAGAGAATAAATATCGGATCTCGGGTCGGCGGTTCCGGATAGAGAACATTGTTCTGGCGGCATAAAATCGGGCGTCCCGACAATTTGAACGCCAGCCGCGTCACGCGCCATTGCAATCGCCAGACCCAAATCCAAAACTTTTACGGTTTTATCAGACGTTATCCAGAGATTTCCCGGCTTGACGTCTCGATGAATAAACCCTTTTTCATGAGCGAACTGAAGACCGCGCGCCGCCTGAGTGACAATCTCAACGGCTTCGTCAACCGACAGCGCCTTTCCCAACTCGATTCGACGTCGAACGTACTGATGAACCGTCTGCCCGTCGAGATATTCCATAACCATATACGGCCGTCCCTCGTACTGCCCGGCGTTATAGACGGAAACGATGTTTGAATGCTGCAACTGAGCCGTCGATTCAATTTCCGTCTGGAATCGCGCCAGCGCCTGGGGGTTGAGAATGAGTTTGGAACGGACGAATTTAATCGCCTCCCGTCGTTTCAGAGCCAGATTTTCCGCTTCGTAGACGTCTCCCATGCCTCCGCGTCCCAGAAACCGAATCAGACAGTACTGCCCAATCGTCAAGGGCATTTGAAGCGGCGCGTCGTTGTCGGCGGCTTGATGCAGCTTTTGCATCAAGCTGGAGACTTCAGTCTGAAACGGCAGGGCGTCCGGGATGTCCACAATCGTATGCGGTTAAAATAAGTTGCGTTTCGAAAAACGTTACTCGTCCTCTTCTGGCATGTCAAGGTCGTTCAGTTCGCCAAAATACTCTTTAAGATACGTATTGATCCGCCTGCGAATCTGTCGAACGTTTATAGGCGTCAGATTCATCATCTCTGCAACGTGAACCGCTTTTTTGCGTTCAAAGGTCAGCTGATAGTAGATGTCAATGTCGCGTTTGGAAAAATGAGTTCCCAAAACCCGCATGAGGTCTTGAAAGTAGATGGCGTCTTCGTTAAGGTTTTCCAAATCTGACGCTGAAAGCTCGCTTCGTTCTTTCTGCTCCTGCTTAATAAGAGCCTCCAAAACAGAAGAATGAGGGTCGGCAACATCAAGCGAATCCGGATTGTACCCTGTGTGGGTAGTCTGTTCCGCCTGGTGTTTTCTTTGCAGATTGTTAATGTGATTTTCAACAATGATGTGCAGCCAGTTGCGGAATTTGTCGGTTGGCTTGGTCTTGTGGAAGGTATCGATGGATTCCATGACGCGAATGCAGACGTCGTAGATGATCTCTTGCCGAACGGCGCGATTTGTAATGCCTCGGCCATAGCACCAAAAGCTGATAAGACGTCCGTAGAGCATAATAAAGCGATCCCAGGCAACCTGCTCGCGATTGCGGAGTTCTGTAATAAAGGACGACGGCGTCGGCTGGCTGTAGTCGATCGCGTTTGACGGGGAGTCGGAATCAGAAGTCATGGTAATTACAAGGTTAAGGGAAAAACTTGGTAATTGCCCGTTATGGCAGAGGTCTAATTATGAAAAAAGCCCCTGCGAGAGTCTGCAAGGGCTTAAAGCTGGGGAACAGGGATTTGAACCCCGACTAACAGAACCAGAATCTGCGGTGCTGCCGTTACACTATTCCCCAGTACGGCTGTTGTCGAAATCGCTTTCAACAATCAACGAGAGTAAATGTACCACGGTTCCGTTTTTCGTCAATAGGGGGGGAGGAATTTTTTCAAAAATTGGGCGTTG
>JAZUMX010000023.1:0-4985 GCA_045603865.1 Thermoguttaceae bacterium | reverse complement strand
AGACGAAACATGTACAGCCAATCCCGACCGACTTCCGCTTGAGCAGTAAACCAGCCTCTTTCCGCCGGAGTCATCTCAACGACTTTCGTTTCCCGCCCTGCCCTGTACGCCTCTGCAGAATCATATAGAACGAGGTCAACCGTCGGCGACGTAACGCTCCAGAGAGAAAACGTACACAGACCGGATGTCTGCCCGGCAGGAAGAACGGCGTGATTAGAATAGGAGTGCATTTGGAGAAGGCGTTGGGGATTGGAGTTAGGAATTAGGAGTGAGGAGTGAGGAGTTTTTTGAAAGCTTCGCTGCAGCGTTCTATTCCCTATCCTCTACATCCCTTTATTATAATAAAAAAAGGTTCCAGACAGACTCCGTCTGACTGGAACCGAGATTGATTTCAACGCCCCCGTTGGAGAATTCTTTCCCTTCTCAAAGCAGACTCTTCGTTCTGTTCGCTTCTTTGACCCAGTTGAAGTTGAGAATAAAACGCGTTATCTGATTCAAGCCGGTTTTCCCATATTCTCCGTGAATTTCAACACAAAGTCGAACTGTTTAGGATTGTTGAAATTCCGGTTTCTTTCCTGAGTTTGTTCGCGATCCAGAAACGTTATATTTGCCCTGGGGTTAAACCGAACAGCGCGTCTGTCCGTTCCAAGCGGTATAAAACCGCTTTAACAGACAAACCAGTTCCGGTTGGGCTAACGTCTGCAAACGTCCCCAAGCATGAAAACCTTGTTGCTTTGTTCGATTACATCACGTCAATGAAGAAGTGATGTCCCATGTGATAACGACGCTGTTCCGGATAGTAGTTCATCCAACGTTTATCGTATTGCGGGATTCTCATTTCAGTCGGATACCGATTGTACGGATCCTGGCTGGAACGGTAATATTCCTGAGACCAGAAGTTTTGCGGATAATACACGTAAGGATAGTGCATGAACCGATTGTAGTCCTGAGCGGTTGTATGGGGCGCATACTGACGTCCGTAAGCCTGTTGCTGCGGAACCGGCTGCTGAGCCTGAGCGGACTGCATGCACAGCCCAACAATCGCCGCGACGAGCAGCGCTGAGCAAATGATTTTTCTGAACATTTTCTTAATCCTTTGTATCAGAGGTACTTATACTCTCTATTTCACGCCTGTTTCGCTTCCATGCGAAGTAATGCGTTCATACCTGAGCGATCCTGCACGCCTCCTGCGCCAGAATCCTCTATATTGTTAGAATCGGTATTTTCCTTAAAAATGTTAAATAAAAATTTTAAACTTGTGAGTCGGGAATTATGGAGAGCGAATCGAGTGTTAATATAGAAAAGATAAGACGTATGCAGCAGTAGTTAATCGAGACGTCCCCTATTTTCGTTTTTAAAATCTTGGGTATAATATTAATATAGTCGTGAGTTGCGAGTTGACGCAAAGCGTCTCAAAATTCCTCCACCCCCATAAAGGAGTTCATACCCCATGACAACTGCTGGCTGGTGTTTCATGCTGACTGCATGTATAATAATCACCTTTGTTTTCGTTTGGTGCATGCTGCGCGTCCTGTTGAGTTCAGACGAGGTTAAGTCCGAGAAGACGCCTGACAATCAGGACGACGAGCGCGTCGAATATTAATAAAGCTACCAGCTTTTAGCCTCTAGCTTCTAGCTTTTGATATTAGATTCCAGCTTTAATCGCTAACGCTAAGAACTACAAATGTACAAGCTAATAGCTAGAAGCTAGTAGCTAGCAGCTAACAACTAACCCTGATTACAAAACCAAATTATGGAAACTTCACCCGCCGTATTGACCGAAGTTATCGCCCAATACTCATCCTACGTCCCGGAGCTGGCGAAAATCGACGAAGCCCAAATCGATATGCTGGCGCAGTACTGCCGTCTGGAGTGGGACTGGAACGAAAAGATCAACCTGACCCGCCATACCGACTTCGACAAGTTCGTCAAGCACGATCTGGTCGACACGCTGGCGCTGTCCCGGCACATCAACCCAAAAGAGCGCGTCATGGACGTCGGCTCCGGCGGCGGCGTTCCGGGCGTTCTGCTCAAGATTCTCCGCCCTGACCTCCACATCGACCTGTGCGAGTCCGTCAACAAAAAGGCGAACTGTCTGGTCGACATCGTCGCTCAGCTGGAACTGCGCTGCGACGTCTATATTGGTCGGGCGGAAGACGTCCTGCCAGACGTCCGTTACAATACGCTCACGTTCCGCGCTGTGGCGAAGATGGCGAAAATTCTCGAATGGATGCGTCCGCAGATGAACTCCTTCGACCGGATGCTGCTTATCAAGGGTCCGTCCTGGGTGGAAGAACGCGGCGAGGCCCGGCATTACGGCATGATGACAAACATGGCTCTGCGAAAGCTGGAAGAGTACACGCTTCCCAACACCGCGACGGCGACTCAGCCGGACGCAGTTTCCGTCATTCTTCAGATTTGTCACAAAACCCGCCTTGACGAAAACGGCGCCGTCATGTTTACTCAATGGAAACGAAACACCCAGCGGCCCAGACGCAGACAGCGTCCCGGCGGGAAGAAGGGCGAAAGCAATTAGCAATTTTCAATTAGCAATTAGCAATTGACGCGAGGCGTCTATCCAAAATAATCATGAAATATAAAGGCATTCTGTTCACAGTTGTATTGAGTTTGTTAACGTCATTCGCTTCTGCGGAAGACGGTCAGCAGTATTTTGCTTTTTCTTACTTTACCGGCAACGGCGAGCATGGGCTTCATCTGCTTATCAGTCAGGACGGCTTGAAGTGGGACAAGGTCAACGGCGGTGTTCCGCTGTATCGTCAGACGCTGCCGGGCGACAACCTCATGCGCGACCCCAGCATTTGCAAAGGTCCCGATGGAACGTGGCATCTGGTCTGGACGACGTCGTGGAAGCGGGACTTTATCGGTCATTCTACCAGCGCCGATTTAATCCACTGGACGCCCTCGCAGGCGATTCCCGTCATGTCGCACGAGCCGACCTGCCGCAACACATGGGCGCCGGAAATTTTCTACGACGACGCGACCGAACAGTTTTACATCTTCTGGTCGTCAACCATTCCCGGACGCTTTTCCGAACACGGAACCAGCGAGTCCAGCCTCGACCATCGCATGTACTTTGTAACAACTAAAGACTTCAAAACGTTCTCCCCAACAAAGCTGTTTTTCAATCCCGGGCACAACGTCATCGACGGCATGATCGCCAAGCTGGACAAGACGTATTATCTGTTCTATAAAGACGAACGGCTCAAGCGCCCGGCGGAAGACGGCTCTATCGTAGAGGGCAAAAGCATTTGGCTGGCGACCGCGCCGGCTGTAGAAGGCCCGTATGCCGCCGGGAAAATCGTCTCCCCGATGAACTGGGTGGAAGGCCCGACAGCGTTCAGAGTCAACAACCGCTGGCTGGTTCTCTACGACTGCTACGCCGCTCATCATTACGGAGCAATCGAGTCCGCCGACGGCGTCAACTGGACGGACGTTACCGACAAACTCTCCATTCCCAAAGAAGTCCGTCACGGAACCGTTTTCGAAATCAGCCAGAGGGAATATGAAGCGTTAAAGGCGCTCAAACCATAGGGGGATAAATGGTCAATTATGGATTAAAGGACAGAGTGGCTCTAATTACCGGGGCAAACAACCCGCAGGGGATTGGAGCGACGACGGCTCTTGCGTTTGCTCGCGAAGGGGCAAAGGTCGTTTTAGTCTATAAGAAAATCCTCCGTCCATTTGATATAAGCAAGACGGATCAAAACGGGGTTGACCGGTATTACCAGTCCAACGCCGGGAATGCGGACGTCGTCGAAAGCAAACTCAAGGAAATGAACGCGGACTATCTTGTTTTGGAAAGCGACATTTCCAACGAGGACGCGGTTAAGGAAATCTATTCGACGGTTATCGAACGATTCGGACGAGTTGACGTTCTGGTTAATAACGCCGCGGTCGACGACGAAAACGGTTTCGATACAATCGAAAAGATTACTCAAGACGTAATCGACAATACCTTCGCGGTCAACGTCCGAGGAAGCTTGTTGATGATAAGGGAATTTGTCAATCGCCGCAGCGATTACGGAAGAATCGTCAATATTTCGACGGACGCGGCGCAAGTCTTTGCCGGGCAAATTACCTATGGAGCAAGCAAAGCAACGTTAGAAGCGCTGACTCGCAGTATCGCTCTTGAGGTCGGGAAATACGGAATTACCGTGAATTGCGTTGCGCCCGGTCCTACTCAAACCGGCTGGATCGACGAGGAGTTGGAAAAAACCGTCGTTCCGATTATCCCCATGGGAAAACTGATTCAACCGGAAGACATCGCTGAAACAATTCTGTTCCTGGCAAGCGAACAGGCAAGATTTCTTACCGGACAAGTCATAAAAGTCTCCGGCGGACACGCGCTGTAAGTTCATATTAATCAAAAAAGACGCTAAATTTCAGTTGTTAAGTATTTCTTAACAACTGGACTCTCAAACAAAAACAGGGAGCTTGCATTCCCTATATATCCATCATACATCTATCGTTGTTTCTTTTTCACTGAATCCCAATAATCTCTAATAATCCCCATCAGTACTTTAAATCTCTTTTCATGTTCATCTTTCCATGGTTTGAAAAAATGTGCAAAACTCTTATCGTCAAATGTACGCCAAAGGAATATTTTTCCTGTAAATTTATAAAACTCGATAGATATTGGCAAAAATATCTGCAATCGTTGTGGTTCTCTATCAATCAACCACAAATCAGCAGTGTATGCATCATTTTCCCAACATATACTTTTATCAATATAATCTTTACTTGGAATTTTATAAGATAATGGGTATATTTTGTAAAATTTCTGGAATTCTATACATCTTGCTAGAGGCTCCCCATCAAGCAGATAATCGTCCAATCCTTCCAATCCCCGTATCAAAGCTTCTTTAATAACCGATTCTTTCAACCCCATCTTTATGTGGTAATAATCGCCTTCTTTAGCGCTATAATCATAAAGTGGAGGAAAACGAGTCAACATGGTTACCCCC
>JAZUMX010000022.1:0-3246 GCA_045603865.1 Thermoguttaceae bacterium | reverse complement strand
GTTGTTCTCGCAGACGCGGTTGTCCTTTCCCCAGGGGGAGCCGCCGCCAATTTTGACGCCGCCTGCGCCCAAGTCTGTCAAAGCGCTGTTGGTCAGACGGCAGTCAAGCGTATTGAAAAATCGGATCGCGTACTCGCCCAGATGGGAAAACTCGCAGTTGTCAAAGCAGACGTTTTGAGCGTAATTGACCAGAATCGCCGATTCGATGCACGACGCCGCCTGCGCCGGCGGGAACTGCGTCGGTCCCGGTTTGGACAAATCCCCAACGTTACACGACTCCAACCCAGACGGCTGCAAGTAGTTAACGCGTCTGGAAGAATCGGAATACTTAAAGGCAACGTTCTTAAACGAGACGTTCTGAACGGGATTTTCCGGCGTCCCAACAATAACCGCCAGCTGATTCAGACCCGGACGGGGCGCGACAGCTCGAATCTTATCGATAGTCTCGCCGGGCAAGGGTCGATAGTAAACCTTTTTCGCCTCGCCGTCGTAGAACCATTCACCCGGCTGGTCAAACGCCGTCCGGACGTTTTCCAGATAATACAGACAAGTGGGGTTCCAGGAATTCCAATGTTTCATGCTTTCGCCCTGAAAGAGCATTGCGTTCTTTTGAGCGTCGAAGTTGAGAATGATGCGCCGGGTCGTATCCCATTTATGATGAATAACCATCTGCGCCCACCGCAGCTCGGCGGCGGGAACGTCTTTGAGCAGATCCAGCTCTCCAGCCTTGGCGGTTACGACAACCTGCTGCGCTCCGTTTGGCAAACCCTCGGTTTTTGCCTCAATCGCGGCGGGATGCAAAAATCCCTTGTCCGGATAGCGAGAGCGAACCGCTCGTTTCCCATTTACAAATAATTGTTCCGTAAACAGCGGCGCGCCGTCAACGACAGGCAAATCCGCTTCCCAAACGCCATTTCCGCAGTCCTTCCAGCCGACAATTTCAACGCCGCCGGAAAGAACCGCTTTCCCGTTGGGACAGACGAACTCGATATTGGAATCCGCCTCGACCAGCGCCAGCGGCTCCGTTAACACGTACTCGCCGGGCGCCAGGACAACCTTCGTGGGGTCAAGATTCTCCGCTTTGCGCTGAGTCCGAATCTTATCCAGCGCCGCCGGAACGCCGTTCGCGTCAGACGGATCGACGTTGTATTCCAGACCAAAAACAGCCGTCTCAAAACAGACGGCAAACGACAGGAGTAATAAAACGCGTTTCATGGGGGGGGATATTTTCTCTTGGTTACAGTTAAATATGATTATTCATGTATTTTAAACAAGCGTTGTTTAAATAATTCTAACAGAATAATCTTCATCGTTGTCATTTGGCGGTCTCATTTCGTTATCTTCCGGGTCTGCTTGCAAGACCTGTTCATCCAAATTGGACAATTCACTTAATATCCGACCAGTTTTTGGCTCCACTTCAACTAAGCCCCACGATACAGAAGGATTGTCTGATTCCAGATTTCCATTGAGAACGCAACAAATCTGAAATAAGGTTTGATACTGCATAATTCGCGCGAATCTGGCAATTTGACGCTTATCTACGCCCTTGTTTACCATTTCGTTAAGAATTGCGGGTAAATCGCCACACGGACCAAAATTGGGTTTACGATCCAGTTCTTTT
The DNA here is from genome assembly GCA_045603865.1 of Thermoguttaceae bacterium. Taxonomy (GTDB): domain Bacteria; phylum Planctomycetota; class Planctomycetia; order Pirellulales; family Thermoguttaceae; genus RUG11551. The sequence continues at coordinate 1,625 of JAZUMX010000022.1, read as the reverse complement.
GTAATCCATTGTACGTCTGACTCCTTAACAACCCCATTCCAGAATTGTTTAAGAATCTCTTTAATTGCTTTTTTCTTAGACATGATTGATTAATAATCGCTTTGATAAAGAGGCAATTTTTCGATAGCAATATGACCTTGTTCTTCAGACCAAACGCGCCGAAAAATAAAGCCCGTTAAATTGGCGTCAATTACCGCTTGAACAAATCGATCTGTAACATAAATCGACGACTTTACCGTGGATAAATCCTTAAATATAATCTCATCGCGAATTACTTCAGGACGAAATGCATAATGAGTTACATTATGTCGACGTAAAGCGCCACGCAATTCAAAGATATAACCATATTGCGTGTTATCTATGTCCATTCCGTTTATTCCATTAGTAACATTGAAAAAATAGAGATTCATAGAAGCATTAGGACAATCTATCGGTAAAAACTCTCCGTACGGACTTATCATATCTCCCATGGCGTCTAAAACTCTTTGACTGAAAATGGGAACACAATCGCAACCGCTGGATACATTATCCAACAAGGGATATTTCATTCCACCCAGTTTAATCTTCCTGGATTGCCAATTATCTTTCAACGATACAACATATTCAGGATCACAGATTGTAATATCTGCAGGAAATTCACTAAAGTATTGTCGTTTACGATAGCTACTAACTAATTTATAAATTGTAATCATCTAAAACTTTAAAACTTTGCGAACTTTGCGAACTTAGCGTGAGACTTTTAACGGGCGCCTCGCCGCCTCGCAACTCGCAACTTTTATAACCTCAAAAAATCGTCCGCGGTCAGACCGCATTGCTCAATCATGTCCCAAACGCGATCGTAGCAGCGAATATCGTCCGTAAAATTATTGACGCCAATGGTAAACTTCGCCCCGGCTTTCTTTGCTCGTTTGATAAACTCCGGACCGGGATACGTTTCCGCGTTGATTTCCAGCGCGACGTTGTTTTTCACCGCTGCGTTAATCAGAGCGTCCATGCGTTGGGGCGTCCAGAGGTCGGTTCTATGTTCCAGCGGCGGCGGAAGATACGTCGGGTTGGCAAGAATCGTAATCGGTTCGTTGACCACCTGAAGACAGTGCTTCATGTACCGTTCCATCCACGCCTGAACGGCGGCTTCGTCGTTGACGTCTACGGTTACGTTGCCGGGCAGCCACATTTTTTTCGGCTCGCCGCCTTCCTCGTCCGGCATGATCATCGTATCAGCGATGACGTAGTCCAGCTGCTGACGAACTTCGGGTGAAATCTGCTTGAACCAGTCCCGGTCGTTAACCTGAATTCCAACTGGAAGCCCGGCTTTTTTGACCCACTTGATCAGTTCCAGGAGTTTTGCATCCGTATCGTAGGGCCAGCCGCGACCGTGATTTTCCAGCGCGCCGAGGCGAATGCCCAGCCGTTTCTGCCGTTCGGCGCATTTTTCGGGCGTCATGCCCCCGCGAACGTGAACGTGAAACTCCATCGGACGAATCGTCTGAGCGTACTTGACGGTTCGCGCCGTTGGTTCTTTATCCGTTGGGCTTTGCGCCTGAATCGCCGTTGAGGAAAGCAGCCCGCCAGTCAGGCAAACTGCGAACGCGATACATAAAAATCGGGATTTGGTTGTCATGATT
>JAZUMX010000021.1:0-1639 GCA_045603865.1 Thermoguttaceae bacterium | reverse complement strand
GCCGCGCGAGACGTATTGAAACCGCTCCCGTTGGTCGGCGGCGAGGCGCCGCTCCCAGCTCGCGCTACCGCGCGAGTCGTATTGAAACCGCACCCGTCGATCGGCGGCGAGGCGCCGCTCCCAGTCCGGGCTGCCGCGCGGGACGTTTTGAAACCGCCCCCAGTCCGCGCTGCCGCGCGAGACGTGTTGAAACCGCCCCCGTTGGGCGCTTTTTATCTTGATTTCGCATGGTTGAGATCTGTTTGCGGACGTCTTCGCCCGCTTCTTTACGCCAAATAAAAAGTATATGGCGTAACATTTAAAATTTTTCTGACATTTTTACTATTTTTTTCTAAATAGGTATGACAGCGCCTGTCATACCTGTCTTGTTATCCCATTTTTAACGGTTATAATAATCTCATAATCGGGAAATCAGAATTGTGGGATAATTCTGGAACGGATTGGATTTTTTACACAGTAATCAGTTACAATTGGAGTTCAATATTAATTATGGAATCGAAAAAATATGCTCACACGCTCGAGGGAGCAGACAAAGCCAATTGGCAGACGCTTGAAGATCATTTAACCAAAGTAGCGGATTTAGCCGCAGATTTTGCCAAATCTTTTGGGTGCGAAAAACTCGCATACGCCGCTGGGCTGCTTCACGACCTCGGAAAAGCGCACGATGAATTCCAAACCCACTTGGAAAAGTCGGAACTTGAGAATAAAACCGATCGTTGCCGGATCAACCATTCAGAGGCAGGCGCAGCGTTCGCGTATAAAAATATCGAGTCGCCCTTGAAAGACCTTATTGCCAATGTCGTGATTGGACATCACACCGGGTTGGCGGACTACGACAACGGTCCGGCTTCGTATAAATACCGTAAAGAAAGAGGAGAAAAAGACCTTAAAGCGTTTGAAAACCAAATCGCACCGTATATTCAGGGATTGCCAGACCCTGCGTCGCTTTTTCCAACGAGATTTCAGCTGAGTCCGGAGAGTTACCATTTCTTGGTTCGTTTTGTCTTTTCCGCTCTGGTTGACGCGGACTGGCTCGACACGGAACGCTTTTGCAGTCCGGAAAAATTCAATCTGCGACCGCAGCTTCCTCCGCTGACGGAATATCTGGAAAAATTCAACGCTCACATGGACGCGTTGTCAAGCAAAGCCCAAAACGACGCCAACGCCAGTTCTTCTCATGCGTCGCTAAATCAGATGAGAAATCAGGTTTTAGCCGACTGCCGCGAAAAGGGACGTCAATCAACCGGCAGCGGCTTGTATTCTTTAGCGGTTCCGACCGGCGGCGGGAAAACGCTTTCCAGCATGGCGTTCGCTTTGGAACACGCCGTCAAGACGGGGAAAGACCGCATTATCTACGTTATTCCCTATACCAGCATTATTGAGCAAAACGCAGACGTCTTCCGCGGTATTTTCGGGAAAGACGCAGTCATCGAACATCACAGCAACATCGATTGGGACAAGTTCAAAAAAGAAACGGATTCAGAACGAGACGCGGAATCGACAGCGCAGATGCAAATGGAACTGGCAACCGAAAACTGGGACGCTCCGCTGTTTGTTACAACGAACGTTCAGTTCTTTGAATCCCTGTTTGCCTGTCAAACAAGCCGATGCCGAAAGCTGCACAACATTGCCAATTCCG
>JAZUMX010000020.1:0-4772 GCA_045603865.1 Thermoguttaceae bacterium | reverse complement strand
AGGAACTTCTTCGCCTGGAAGTTCAGGAACAAAATCCGACATAAATGCAACGAGTTGTTCAAATATTAATTCGAACCTGTGATTATATCGGAATTCCAGTTCCTTTAAATAAAGGGGAAAATGTTTCGGTGAAATTCCATGATGTTTGAATAGTCGTTCCTTTGCCCACGACCAAAAGCCTTCCAAACCATTGATGTGAACTTTTCCATCAACGAACTTGGATGAATGATCCACGTTCAAATGGCGATAACCACAAAACATTAAACTGTCGTAAGCTTTGTATTTATCGGTATATACAATACTTCCATGACGAACTTTTTTGACAGTAATGCCAAGCAGCGTTTCTGCCTGGACATTAGGAACAACCTCAACGTGAACCTTTCCTTCACGCGTCAGAATTCCAAAAACAGGAACCTTACCAGCGGCTCCGCGACCTCGATTTCCTTTCCGGCGTCCGCCGAAGTAGGACTCGTCCAGTTCAATTTCGCCGGACATGAGTATTTCGTTCGCGTCAGCCGCATGGCAAAAGATCGCGTGTCGAATAACCATAACCGCCTTCCAGACTGTCTTGTATGGCAGTTCGAGTTGGGTTGCAATTTTCCTTGAGGAAAGCTCCAGCTCGAATAATTTCACAATCCGCAGCCAGTCATCCATTGGTAAATTGACTTTGTTCCACCATCGACCAGTAAGGTCGTGATAGGTCATTTTGCAGCGCTGACAACGGCGGCGACCATCGTTTAATTTCCAAAACTTTCGTGAACCGCAATAGGGGCAAAAAACGTGTCTATTTTTACGCAAGTATTTAGACACATATCTTTTTGCCGTATTTTCGGTTTTAATCAGCAATTCATAGGACTTGATATTCATATAAGTATTATACATCAGTCCAGAAAACAATCAATTACCAATGTCAATTGAACGATTTCTGCAGTTATCTTTAAGCGGTCAGATTATACTGGCCGCTTTTTTGCTCTTTTTAGGACAAGGGCTGGAATGGATAGCTCTTGTCGTGGCGTTGTTCGTTCTGATTGCGTATCTGGTCGTTGACAAATATAAGCTCTTTCAGCTCAATCCGCTCGGATTAAATATCCTGACGCTTTTAGTTGCCGGCTTTTGCATTTACAATCTGTTTTTTTACGCTGCGCCGTTTCAAATTGTAACAAACACCGCAAACGCTTTGCTGCTTATGGAACTGATTCTTCTTTTGCGAAAAAAGACGTTTCATACATACTGGCTGATTTTTCTGCTGAGTTTCTTTCAGGTAATAGTTGGATCTGCGTTTCGGCAGCAAACCGGTTTTGGACTTCTGCTGCTTTTGTTTATGACAATCGCCCTGATATCTCTGACGTCGCTGACGTTTTACCGTCAGGCGGAAGAGCCAACAGAAGAATGTAACAAAGACAAGAAGACGCAAGAGAAACAGACGGCTGCTGATTCCGAGTCGCTCCTGCGGAGTTCCGTTCGAAATTCTCAACAGCGCGTTAAACGGATTCCATTTTGTTTCTCTTTGACGTGGAAACTGGCGGTTACAGGTCTGTTTTCGCTTTTGATTTCCGTACTGGTTTTTCTCTTAACGCCTCGTTTTGGCGAGGGCGCATATCTGGGATTGCCAGGGCGCGGTTCGGGAGCGGCAGCGTCAATCGGGTTTAACGACGTTATTCGATTGGGCGACCTGGGACCGCGGCAAAAGGACCCTACAATCGTTTGTCAGGTCAAGCTGTTTGAAGGAAATACGGAAACGCCGGCTCAAAATCCGTCTCAGCTTTATCTTCGCGGCGTTACAGTCAACACGTATGAGAACCGTCAATGGCGATTTCGAAATCATTTGGAACGGGATTTTTTCTCTCAGCCCAATAAGCGTCTCAAAAGGTTCGATAATCTGAAAACGAATGTTACAGATGAAAACGGCTTCCATTCAGATTTGACAACGCGAATTCAATACGACATTCAGCCAACGGGTCGTTTGGAAGCGTTTGCAGTCTGGCCGTTTTATCCCTGCGACCTGGTTCAATTCAGAATTGCTTTTACGTTTAACGTTTTGGATCAACGTCTTAATCGAAGGGATTTCATTGCCCGACAGCGGCACGTATTTGAATTCTACGCGCCGTCCGTTCAACACGGCGTTCAGACTGAAATAACTCCTAAACTGTATCCACAAGAATTCGTTCCGCTGCTTCAGTCGCCTAAAGACGAGAATGGCGATTCGCTTGTTCCGTCCGCGCGGAAATTGGCGGAAAAATGGCTGGAAGAGGCGGGACTGTCCGTAGAAAATGACGGCGTTGAGAAAGTCGCTCGTCAGCTTTGCAGAAAGCTGCGCGATTCCGGCGAATACGTCTACAGTCTTAACCCTCAAACGAGAAACCGGAATCTCGACCCTCTGGAGGATTTTCTTTCCGAACACAAGGCAGGACACTGCGAATTTTTTGCCTCTGCGTTGACAATGCTCCTTCGCAGCGTCAACATTCCCGCTCAGCCCGTTATTGGATACGCGACAAACGAATACAATAAATACGGCAATTATTATACCGTTCGGCAGCGACACGCTCACGCCTGGGTGGACGTTTGGATTCCGGGAAGTCAGCTTGACCTGGATTACGATCAGCCAACTCCGTCGATTGTAACAGCGGATAATTTCAATTCCTATAAAAAGACGTGGTCTGAGAGCGATTGGTTCTATGGCGCGTGGCTGCGGCTTGATCCCACGCCGTCTGTCAGCCAGGAAGAAACTCAAATCAACGCCTTTCTTGACTGGTTCGGCGGTCTGTTTGACTGGATGAACGTTCAGTGGGAAAAGTACATGATCAAAATGGATCCCAATACGCAGCAAAGACAGGTGTACGATCCCATCCGTCATTTTTGGGATAACTCCAAACTATACAGATGGTTACGCAGTTTTTTCGGCAAGGCGTCAATCAAAACGCATTTGACCGTCTTGATTTTAATTTTTATTGGGTTATACTGGACTATAAAGCTGTTGAAAGCATTATGGAAATGGCTTCAAATTCGGTTTAAGTTTAAAGGTTCCAGTTTGAAGGTCGTTGAGGCGCACGTCGAGTTTTACAGACGCTATGAAAAGACGCTTCGCCGGCGAGGATTTTCGCGTCGAGCAGACCAGACCCCGTTGGAATTTGCTCTGGAACTGGAAGAGCTTCCCCAGTTTACCGACTGGACGATCAGACCGAAAGAGATAGCCATGAAATACTACGCCGTCCGATACGGAGGAGAAACCGCGTCAGCGGAATGGGTTCGCTCCGTACATCGTGAGGCTGCAGGCGTTAGAAGGCAAGAGGCAGTAGGCAATAGGCAATAGTAATTCGCCTTTGGCGAATTCAATTACTACTCCCTACTCCCTATTCCCCACTCCCAAACCACCATGAAACATCTATTATCTCTGCTGACTCTAATCGCTCTCCTGGCGTCTCCGTTGTACGCAGACGATGCAGAAAAGACGTTGCTGTTTACAACGCCGGTCTTTCTTCAGATTCCATCTGAGACGTCAATCGGCGTGGTTTGGGGCGTCAACGGTCCAGCAGCGGGGTTTGTCGAGTACTCAACCAAAGAAGACCTGTCGGACGCTAAACGGGTCTACGCCTGCGTTCCGCCCCTGCGGTCGATTCAGGACAATGTTCTGTCCGTCAGAATTCGCGGGTTGGAACCGAATACAAAATACTATTATCGCGCTGCGACCCTGTCGGTCGACTATCCCAACGCTTACAACGTCAAAGTGGGCAAGCCGGAATTCAGCGCTGTTCGCTCGTTTACAACTCTGGGCGTGAACGCTCAGGCGTCGTTTGCCGTGATTAACGACACCCATTCTGAAGACGATACGGTCAAGGCGGTTAACAAAAAGCTCAAAGAGCTTCAGCCGGCGGTCGTTGTCTGGAACGGCGACACAGCAGACCATTTTAAATCCGAGGACAAAGCAATCAAATCGATTCTCAAACCGGGACTGGCAAAGAACTATGCGTTCTTGTTCGTTCCCGGCAACCACGATTACCGCGGAACGTGGGTCAGAAATCTCGACACGGTTCTCCTGACGCGTAACCCGGAAGAGCGCGATTCAAAATACTGGTCGCTGGGTCGAAACTTCGCCGTTCGTCTGGGCGACGTCGCCCTCATCGGTTTGGATACCGGCGAAAGCAAGTCGGACGACCACCCGGACTTGTTCGGCTTGGCGGAGTTCGAACCGTATCGGGAACTGCAGACGCAATGGCTCAAAGAGACGCTGGAACGTCCGGATATCAAATCCGCGCCGTTCATTGTCGCGTTTTGTCACATCCCGATGATTATTCCCCGCGACGATCCCAAACCCGGTCAGAGCGGTTCATACGTATGGAGCAGGGCGACCTCGTACCAATGGGGTCAGCTGTTGAGCCAGCACGGCGTTCAAGTGGTCATAACCGCTCACAAACACCGCTATCGATGCGACGAACCGACTGCAGATCGTCCCTGGACGCATTTCGTCGGCGGAGGAAAAAGCCCTAAAACAGCAACCGTCTTTCACGGAACCGTCGAAGATGGCAAGCTGATAATTCGCGTATATCGAGTTGGCGACGCTTCCGTCATTGGAGAATATACGTTTAATCCGAGAAAACCTGAATAGTTGCGAGAAACGCTTTCTCCATTCCCTATTCCCTATTCCCTACTCCCTACCCCTAAATTACTGCCATGAAACACTTACTATCCTTACTGTCCCTTGTTGCCGTTTTTGCGGCGCCCCTTTTCGCTCAGGACGCGGCTCCTGAAAAGAAGTCGCTCTTTACAACGCCGGT
>JAZUMX010000019.1:0-5437 GCA_045603865.1 Thermoguttaceae bacterium | reverse complement strand
CCGGTTCCGGTTTTCGTTCTGGAATTGCAGACTGCAAAAAGTAACGAATTCGTCCGATTTGAGAACCGTAGAGACAATCGTTGTCTGAACCCCACAGCGTTGCAACGAGTTCTCCGGACTGGTTGAACACTCCGCCGCCGGAATCGCCAAAGCGAACGGTTGCGCCTTTGCGGTCGTACATTGCCTGAAGCGTGTCGCGGGCGTCGGCTCCCTGAACCTGAACGTATCCTTTAACAGTGGCGACTGTTACTTTAAAAATCCCGGCAGGTCCGTATCCGGCGGCGTAAACCCGAGCGCCGGGCAGAGGAATGGTCGCTGTCAGCTTCACAGGAACAGCGCCAGACGGCAACGCGCCGGGAATCGACATGTCCAAAATGGCGAGGTCGTATTCTCTGTCAATTGCCAGCGGTTGCACGGGACGTCCAATTTGATTGGAGAACTGTACGGTTGCATGGTCGGTTTCTTTTTCAAACAGATGAGCGCACGTAAGCAAATACACTCGATTCTGATAATAAATTAGCGTGCCGGAACCGTAACTGTTTGTTTTTGAGGATGCGACGGCAACCCTGACAATCGACTGATTTATTTCGGACGGATAACAGGTTCCGCCGGAACAAATCACGCCCATTTGAATTACGCCGTAATCGGATTGAGCGCCATGGACGCTGACAGAATTCAGAAAAAACAATCCTGTAACGGCGATAAGAAGAGTTCTGTTCATTAGAAAATGGCAAGGATTAAATTTGTGAAAAGCGAGATGGGTTAAATGAATAGCTATTGACAAATGGGCGATTGACAATGGGCGCAATGCGAGGACAAGGGACGCCTATCTACACGCAAATTCCTGCTCGTTCAATTCTCTTTGAGCGGCTTCGGCTTCTTTGCGGCGGTGAATGACTTCGTATCGTTTTTGTTCAGCTGGACGCAGACAGAGAGTGTTGACAGATCTGCGGCGGCTGCGCAAGTCTTGTCCCATTGATTCCAGCAATTGAATTACGTCTGATTCCGAATAAGATTCCGTTTGAACGGGACTCTCGCAAAGCTGATTGTATTGCTTGGTCAGACAGGCTTTACAGGGCAGGGCGCATAATGCGCCGCAGGTTGGACAGCGTCCGAAAACTGAGTGTTCTGTAACAGGCGCCTGAATTATTTTTGCAAGACGTTGGGCAATTGACGGTCTTCGTTGAGTAATCGCCATTATTCGTCTGACCGCTTTGCGGGACGAGCCGGTTTGCCGGCAAATTTCCGTTTCTGCCATCCCTGACTTCGTCAGTCTGACTATTTTCCTTTGGACTTCCGGAAGAAGCATTCTTGATCTCCTTATCAATTGGTTTTGACAACCGGTCAACAGCTGCGTTTGCGTTCCATGTCAATTAAAACTGACTCTTGCTGTCGACTTGCTCATAACGCGGAACAATATACCATGCAAGTGTTCTATTTGCAAGCAAAAAAGGATACAAAAATTTTAAAAATGTTAAAATAATTCTTGTTGAGAGTTTTATTTAAGCTGAAAACGAATAAAAGAGATCCAGGGAATTGTAACGTTCAGGAAACAAAAGAAACAACCGTTACAAGAATCAGAATTGCTGAAAGGGTAAACAATACAATCGAGAGCCAATTCCTCGAAACGGTCGTTTGTTTCAATTCGGATTTCAAAAGACGCTTAAGGTTTCGCCAGCGGAGTCGGCTGGAATACTTTTCATTGGAAACGAGCGTAACGTTGTTCAGACCGGAAACGCATTCCAGATGAAGATCCAATCCCAGTTGAGGCATGTATAAACTGTCGCCTGCCCACTGGGCGTTTTCGTCAAGACGACTGGCAACTCTTTCCAGAATCCCTTTCAGCGTTGATTTGTCAATGTTGTAGACAATCAATCGCGGTCGGCTGTAGAGAATTACCAGCATGGTTATCAGGAAGTACAGAATTGAAAGAATAAGCCAGATGTACGACCCGAATCGAATTGCCGCGTTGAGAGGGAAGAACAGATTAATCGGTCCGGCGAAGATCATTCCCGATACCGCCGCGGACAATAAAGCCGTGTCTGCGTCTCCGCTGAGAATAAACGGACGGCGAGATGCGTGAATTATTCCCAGCAACAGGAAATAAACCGCAAGGGGAACCAACGACAGGCATATAGCGAACGCGTTCATATTTTTTATTGTACAATTCAGACCGCAGTTCGTCAAGGGGCAGGGGACAGTTTGGCTGGAAGTAAGGAGGACGATATGAGAAGAATTAGCAATTTGCAATTATCAATTAGCAATTATGCAAGCAATCGTCTAACGCAGAATAAATACTCATATTATTAAGTGAAAAATGGTTAAATTCAGCGCTAATTGGTTAAGGAAATTATATGGATGACTTTAGGCGCGGTTTCTAAATTGAAATAATAGACGATATCGCCCGAATAATGCTTGTATGAAGTTGTTCTTAACCATCCATTAATAATTAATATGGTATTTTAAAGAAATCTTTCGTCTGAAGGGGGGGCGGGTTATTGACGAAAAATTGAAGTTCGGTAAAATATATGAAATTTTATAGTTATTGGTAGACGAATTGGCTTATCGAAAGCGCGCCTAAAGCTAACGGAAGGTCAAGCAGTCTTTTTGTTTCACGTTTTTACGGCAGGTAAAACTGCCAAGAAGGGTATTCATCCATGACTAAGTACGTTTATAGTTTTGAAAAAGGCAAGGCCGACGGCAACAAAGACATGCGCGAACTGCTCGGCGGAAAAGGCGCGAACCTTGCTGAAATGGCAGCGAACAATCTGCCGGTTCCAGCTGGTTTTACCATTACCACGGAAGTCTGCACGTACTTCTACGACAACGGCAAGACCTATCCGGAAAGCCTCAAGGCTGAAGTTGAAGCCGCTATGAAAGGCATTGAAAACGCGATGGGCAAGAAGTTCGGCGACACCGAAAACCTGCCTCTGTTGGTTTCCTGCCGTTCTGGCGCTCGTGAATCCATGCCCGGTATGATGGATACCGTTTTGAACATTGGTTTGAACGACAAGACCGTCCGCGTTTTGGCTGAAAAATCCGGTTCGGAACGCTACGCCTGGGACTGCTATCGTCGTTTCGTCCAGATGTTCGGCGACGTCGTTCTGGAAATGAAACCGACCAGCAAGACCGAAATCGACCCGTTCGAAAAGATTCTGGTTGCCAAAAAGGCTCAATACGGCGTTGAACAGGACTGCGACCTGCCGGCTGAAGCTCTTAAAGAACTGGTTGCCGAATTCAAAGCCGCTGTTAAAACTCAGACTGGCAAAGACTTCCCGGAAGAACCGATGGAACAGGTTTGGGCTGCTATCGGCGCCGTTATCGGAAGCTGGATGGACGACCGCGCTATCGTTTATCGTCGTACCTACTCGATTCCTCACACCTGGGGAACCGCCGTTAACGTTCAGGCGATGGTCTTCGGCAACATGGGCGACGACTGCGCTACTGGCGTTGCTCTTACCCGCGACGGCGCCACTGGCGTCAAGGGAATCACTGGCGACTACCTGATTAACGCTCAGGGCGAAGACGTTGTTGCCGGTATCCGCCGCCCGAAGAAGATCGAAGCTTCTTTGAAGGACGACATGCCCGAAGTTTGGGAACAGTTCCAGGAAGTCGCTCTCAACCTCGAAAAGGCTTATCACGACGTTCAGGACATCGAATTCACGATTGAAAAGAAGAAGCTGTACATGCTTCAGACTCGTAACGCCAAACGAACCGGTTTCGCTCACGTTCGCACCGCTGTTGAAATGTGCGAAGAAGGTCTCATCGATGAAAAGACCGCTGTCAAACGCGTTCCGGCTAACGACGTAACCCAGCTTCTCCAGCCCATTTTCTCCGGATCCGGACTCAAAGGCCACGAACCGATCGCCAAGGGCGTTAACGCTGGTCCTGGCGCCGCCACTGGACAGATTTGCTTCCAGCCGGACGAAGCCGAAAAATGGTTCCAGAAGGATCCGTCTGCCAAACTGATTCTGGTTCGACGCGAAACCACTCCTGAAGACCTCCGCGGTATGCAGGTTGCTCAGGGTATCGTTACCTCCTTCGGTGGAGCCGCTTCTCACGCCGCTCTGGTTTCCCGCCAGATGGGCAAAGCCTGCGTTTGCGGCTGTGACGGCATCGTTATTGACTACGCCGCCAAGACCATGACCGTTGGCGACAAAGTCTTCCACGAAGGCGACTGGATTTCCGTTGACGGATTCACCGGCAATATCTACGGCGAACAGGTTCCGACCGCTCCGTCTGAAGTTCTCCAGGTTCTCCGTGACAAAACCCTCAAGGCGGAAGACGCCCCGATTTATCAGCTCTACGCCAAACTCATGGGCTACGCTGACAAGTATAAGAAGCTCAAGATTCGCACCAACGCCGACAAACCGGATCAGGCAACAGCCGCCGTCGCTCTGGGAGCTGAAGGCATCGGTCTGACTCGTACGGAACACATGTTCTTCGATCACATCGACGAATTCCGCACCATGATTCTGGCTGACAACACTGCCGACCGCGAAAAGGCTCTGGAAAAACTGCTTCCGTTCCAGCAGGCAGACTTTGAAGGTCTGTTCACCGCGATGGACGGCAAGTACGTTACCATTCGTCTGCTTGACCCGCCGCTTCACGAATTCCTTCCCCACGACCTGGCTGGACAGGAAGAACTGGCTGCCAAGACCGGCATGACCGTTGAATTCATTCAGCAGCGCGTTCACGACCTGGCGGAATCCAACCCGATGCTCGGACATCGTGGATGCCGTTTGGGAATCGTCTATCCGGAAATCACCAAGATGCAGGCAACCGCCATCATTCGCGCCGCGATCGCGTGCCAGAAGAAGGGCATTGTCGTCAAGCCGGAAATCATGATCCCGTTGGTAACATGCTTGAACGAATTCGCCAACCAGGAAGCCATCATTCGCGCCGCCGCCGACGCTGAAATCGCCGCCGCTGGCGTCGAACTGAAGTACATGGTCGGTACGATGATTGAAATTCCGCGCGCCGCTCTCAATGCTGGCGACATCGCGAAGAAGGCGGAATTCTTCTCCTTCGGTACCAACGACCTTACCCACACCTGCTTGGGTATCAGCCGTGACGACTATGCGTCGTTCATCAACGATTATCTGGAAAAGGAAATCTTCCCGAAAGACCCGTTCCAGGTTCTCGATCAGACCGGTCCTGGCAAACTGATGAAGATTGCCGTCAAGGAAGGCCGCGAAACCCGTCCGGAACTCGAACTGGGCATCTGCGGCGAACACGGTGGAGAACCGTCGTCCGTCAAGTTCTGCCACAAGATTGGTCTGGACTACGTTTCCTGCTCGCCGCTGCGCGTTCCGGTTGCGAAACTCGCCGCCGCTCAAGCCGCTCTGGAAGAAGAAACTTGCTGCTGCTGCAAATAGTATTTGACTAACCGCGCCGGGAACGCCTTGTTCCCGGTTAGCGAACCAAAGTTGGATCA
>JAZUMX010000018.1:0-3923 GCA_045603865.1 Thermoguttaceae bacterium | reverse complement strand
ATGGCGCCGGGTTATGCTGGGCGTGCGGTAAACACATTGTGCCTAAGCGGGGCAATGTGCCATTGTTGCGGCAGAGACTGCCGCGTGCCGGGTACGCCCAGTGCGTCAGCGGCACCGAGCGCCGGGTACGCCCGGTTAATCTTTTTTTAAAAAATTTTTGTGGGGGCGGTTGCAAAAAAAGGCTTTTGAGAGTAAAATATTATATATATTAAAATAAGCGATTATTTTAGTTCATGAGAAGTTCGTAAAATCATAACTTTTAAACGCCTGATAATATTCCATGTCAACGCAGAGTCAAGTTCAGCCGCGTTCCAAAAAGAAGCGAGCCATTATTCTGAAAACGAATTCGTACGACCGCGCCAGCAGTCTGTTGGTGTCGCTTTTGATTCTCATTGGATTCGTCGTTGGAATGATGCTGGCGCTGTGGCTATCCGTTCGCGCAGTCGGTTCTTTGCCGCCGGTTCCTCCCAGCTTTTTGGACGGCGACGATGGCGACGGCGAGCCGGAAGGCGGCACAAAGTTGGACGCGCCCCCGGCTGACGTCCTGGGAATGGAAACCGACATCGAAACCCCGCAGCTGCAAGACACGCTCGCGACTGTTGCAGACGCCGTCGCAACCAGCACCGCGATGCTGGATTCTCCCGTCATGTCAGAGGCGGAGTTTACCGGCAAGGGCGGGTCTACAGGAGACGGTCGCGGCAAAGGTCACGGTTCCGGAACCGGCACAGGCGGAAAAGGTCGCCGCTGGGAACTGATCTTCGACAGCGGGAATTCTCTTACCGAATACGCGCGTCAGCTGGACTACTTCCACATTGAACTGGGGTGTCTGTTTGACGGCGGGACAATCGTCTACGCAACCAATCTGGCGTCTGCCAAGCCAGCGCTCCGAACAGGAACGACCAAAGACGAAAAACGCTATTATCTCACCTGGCGCAACGGCGGGTTGGCGGAAGCCGATATTGAGCTTCTTCAAAAAGCCGGCGCGAAAGGCGACCTTCACAACGGCATTATCATAAAATTTATTTCTCCTGAAACCGAGGCGGCTCTGTACAAACTGGAACTTGACAAAGCGCAAGGGAAAAAGGTCAAGTCGACCAAATACGGCATCCTCAAACAGGGAAACGGATACAGATTTTTTGTTATTGAACAAACTTACAAAAACTGAAAACCAACATGGAACAAGTACTCACAATTATTAGCAATTTAACGTATGTCGCCCTGGCGGGCATCGCTCTTTGGGGCGCGTTTTGCGTTATCCTGGTCTGGAACCGCGTCGCGAAAGTTCGTTTTAAGAACGAAGACGCTCAAAACGAATTCCTCGACGAACTGGACGAACCGTTGGAAAAGGGCGACTTCGACGCCGCCGGCGAAATCTGCGACGCCAACCCGAAGGCGATGCCGCAGCTGTGTCTGATGGCGATTGAAAACCGCAAACTCGGGTTCGCCAAAGTCAAGGGATTGCTGGTCGAACGTTTTCAGCGCGACATCCTCACCGACCTCGAATTCCGAATCAACTGGGTCAACACGGTTATTAAATCCGCGCCTATGATCGGTCTGTTCGGTACGGTTTTGGGTATGATGGCGGCGTTCGCCAAGCTGGCAGGCGCCGGCAACGGAGCCGCTCCCGACCCGACGGCGCTGGCAAACGACATCTCCTTCGCTCTGATTACCACTGCGTTGGGCTTGACGATCGCCATTCCTCTGATTATTTCTTTGGCGGCTATCAACATCCGTATTCGAAAGATGGAAGACCTCGTTTCTTCCGGCATGACCCGGTTTATGGAAACGTTTAAAGAAGCGTTGAAGAACGAGAAGTAAGGCAGAGCTTTTAGCTTCTAGCTCCTAGCTATAATAAGCTGCTAGCTACTAGCCACTAGCTATTAGCTTGTGGTCTTGTGGTTCACAGCGTTAATTGTTAAAGCTGGATGCTAGAACAAAAAGCTAGAAGCTGGAAGCTAGGAGCTAAAAGCTTAATTACAATGCTAATAGCTAGTAGCTTATCACCATATACGGATTTGCCAAAACAACGAAAATACAATGGCTGAGAACGAAACCAATCCAATTGACGAAGAACTCGACGACAATTCCGCCGTGATTAAACCGCGTCCTCTGCGGGACGATACGGAAATGGACATCACGCCCATGATCGACATCACGTTTTTGCTGTTGATCTTCTTTATTGTCTGCGGCAACCAGAACGCGTCAAAGATCGCGCTGCCTCAAGCCCGATTCGGGCAGGGCATCAGCGAAAAGCAGAGCATTGTCATTACCGCCATGTCACAGGGTCCGGACAAAGACTGCCTGGTGGTTTTGGGACAGGAAAAGATTGCCGACGGCGAACAACAGTCCGCTCGCATTCCAGAATATATCGAACAGTCGCTCCAGGAAGGAAAAAAGCTTCCGCAAGTGATGTTGATGGGGGCAAAGGACATCAAAGCCAAAGACCTCAAACGGATTTCAACGGCAGTAGGAAAAGTCGAAGGCGTCCAGTTGTATCTGGGCGTCGATAATGTAAAATAAAGAGAGTTGCAATGGATGGAAGGCGGTAACGAAGCGACCAACGGGAGCGGAGTTACGCAGTTCGCCGAAGGCGAACCAAATAGCTTGAACCCGTGTTATGTTCGCCTAACGGCGAATGCGTAATTCCGTTCGCTAACGCTCACTCCATTACCGCCTTTCATTAACTACTAATTATACACCATGAAACACTTCAAATGCGTTCATTGCAAAGCGACGTGGGATTTGGAAGACAGCCAGGTCGGGCAGGTGATAGAATGTCCGAAATGTCAGCATAAGTTCCGAATCCACACCAAACGCAAAACGACTCTGGAAATGGAAGGCGAGTCCGAGACGAAAGTCTCGTTTAAACGCGCCAAGCCGGAAGAGCCGGAAATGGATTTGACGCCCATGGTCGACGTTACATTCCAGCTTTTGATCTTCTTTATGGTAACGGCGTCGTATTCCATTCAGAAGTCGCTGGAAGTTCCCGCCGCTCAGGAGATGGCGGAAACGGCTCAAAACATCGTCCAGACGGACGAGGACGACGGCGCAATTGTCGTCAAGATTGAACGCGACAATACAATCTGGGTCGAAAGCGTTGAAGCCCCCAGCTATCAGGATTTGATTTCCAAACTCAAAGAGCGCAAAAACGGAGCCAACAGTTTGAAAATCGAAGCGGATAACGATTGCGATTACGAGTACGTCGTCAGGGCGGTTGACGCCGGCAGCGCTGCCGGCATGAACAAAGTCCAATTGACTATGACAAGCAGTGATGAGTAGCGGCAATTCGTAATTCGTAATTCGTAATGCGTAATTGACGCGAAGCGCTCATCTCACTATGCACTAAACACTAGGCACTAAGTACTATTCAAATGAAAACAGCAGAACAATTTTTAGATATCCTTGCCAGTAAAGACCTCGTCGAAGAAAAGATTATCGCTCAGCTTGTCGCGCAAGCCAAACAGGCGACAGCGAAAGGCAAATCTCTTCCGGCGGAAAAAGTCGCGGACTTGCTCATTGAAAAAGAGTATCTCACTCGCCGACAGGCAAACGCGATTCTCGAGTCTATTGTCGAACAGAAGCCGCAAGAGGACGACGAGCTTTCGTTGGTTATTGAAGACGAACCCGAGTCCAAGCCCGCGCCCAAACCCGCTCCGAAGCCTGCGCCCAAGCAGTCGACAAAGTCGCTGGAAGAGGAACTCGGATTGGCGCCGGAACCCAGTTCTGCACCCAAACCCGCAGCC
Organism: Thermoguttaceae bacterium; assembly: GCA_045603865.1. GTDB lineage: Bacteria > Planctomycetota > Planctomycetia > Pirellulales > Thermoguttaceae > RUG11551. Next base: position 180 of record JAZUMX010000018.1, on the reverse strand, counting down.
AAGCAATCGACAAAGTCTTTGGAAGAGGAACTCGGATTGGCGCCCGCTCCTAAACCCGCTCCGAAATCGGCTCCCAAGTCTGCCGCTCAGCAGCCTAAACCGGCGGCAAAGCCGGCGCCGAAACCGGCTCCGCAATCCAAGCCCGCTCCGCAGCCCAAGCCAGAGCCGAAAAAGTCACAG
>JAZUMX010000017.1:0-10071 GCA_045603865.1 Thermoguttaceae bacterium | reverse complement strand
GGACTATCGTCCGCTGTCGCAGCCGCGACGTTTCGTTTCTCGTTCGGACAAACCTTCTATGTGCCGGAAAAATTTGCGTGTACCCGAAACAGAAAATTCTCGTCAGGGGGGCTTGAATTCTAGTGCGCTTTTAGTTATTCTCAAAGGTGGGAATACGGTAAAACTATTCCAAATCCTGCGTTGATTGGCGTACATTCCAGCGACGCGGTATTAGATAAAGTCTTCCGTTATATGAAGACAAGGCAATTTACGTCATTGAGTTTTGAATTGGCAGACGATTTTTTAAAATTTTTTTTGAAAAGCAGTCAGAAAATTTGTCATTTTTACCCGGTTAGTTTCGTATATAGAGAAATAGACTGCAGTCTGATTGTATTACTCCCCTTAAGCAAAGGACATAAACTACTATGTTAAAAGAAGAAAAAGAACGTCGCGGTTCGTTTTGGGCAACCTATTACACAACTGCTTGCAGCAACTTGATCAACGTGATTAAATACGCTGGAGGCGACCGACAGGTTAAAAAGGGACAGGGACGTTCTGAGCAAGACGTGACACAAATCGTAATTCTCGACGATTATGGCGATATGAAAATTCATGATTCGAAAGCAATTCAAACGCTTCTCGGTGACGATTCCTCAACAAATAAAAATAATGCCGAAAAACAGCCAAGCGATGCAGAAAAAAAGAAAAGCAGCGATTCCCCAAAAAATCTTGTCGAAAAACGGCGCATTGTCCGTGAACTGGAAAACTGCCTTCCGTTCTTGAAGAATCTCCATGCCCACTGCAAGGACAAGCTCAACTACAATCCCAAATTGCTTGACGATCCGAATTGCGTTCTTGATGAAGGTGAAAAGGAACAGTCCCCGGATTTCTATTACAGCAACTACGCTGATTTGGTAATGGGATTTGTCAAATTGCTTTACGTAATCCGCAACTACTTTGCGCATTACGAACATCCTCACATTTCAATCCCAGACCATCCATGGTTTGAACCGGATAAAGAGGAAGATATATCCGGGAACGAAGACGATGCAAACGCCAATGAAAACAGTACAAAATCAACGGCGTCGTCCAGAAGGCCCCATTCTGACAGAACTCCCTCCATTATCCGTTATCTGAACGTTTTGTTTGACGCCAACATCAGAACGGTCAAACAGCGGAATTACCAGGGCGAAGGCGCTGACGATTCCCATTTCAAAAAATTTCGCCGATCTGTGCAGGATGGAAAAAAAGTCAAAGCCAACCCGGATTTCTGCTTTAGCTTTTATAAGGATAACGAATTGACTCCTGCGGCGTTAGTATTTATTGCTTCGCAGTTTTTGGAAAAGGCGGACGCCAATAAAGTCTTGTCGTCAAACGGCATTGAAACGAAGTACCAGCCGTCGATAATGATGGTTCTCGGATTCCCCAACCCTGATCCTGACATGGAAAAACGTATTCGCCGCGTTTTTACCGTTCACTCTGCCAAGCTGCCGCACCCAAGAGTTGAAACGGCAGACATGATGTCTAACCAAACCTTGGGGCTTGACATCTTAAATTACCTGCATCGCTGCCCGGCAGAACTGTTTGAGATGATCCCGCCGTCTATGCAGGAAGAGCTTCGTCAGGAGCCAGATCCGAAAGACCCCTATCAGGACGTCTATTTTAAGCGCTATAAATCGCGATACGTTCATCTGGCGCTTAGTACTCTGGACCGAATGGAGTATCTGAATGACATCCGGTTTGGCGTCAACATGGGAACGTACTATTTCGGCAAACATTCCAGACCGGTTATCGACGGAACGACCATGGAAGATCGGCGTTTGACAAAATCGGTGTACTGGTATACGCGAATCCAGGACGCGGTTAAGTATTATCTCGATCGGCAATCGTCTTTGTACTGTACGCCGGAAAGCAAAGCCAAAACCCCTGACGTCTACAGAACGGAGATGTTCCCGCAGTACATTATCGAAGACAATATGGTTCCGTTGAAAATCACTCCTCCTAATGTACGGGAATTCCCCCATCCGGAACTGGACGAGTCGGGTCAGACTGCGCCCCATAACCTCGCGCCGGACGCGTGGCTGTCTACGTACGAATTGCCAATCATCCTGTTTTTGCGCGCTACAGGAGATGGACGCGCCAACTTGCGAATTGTCGATTATGTCAAACGCTGGAAGACGTTTATCAGCAAGCTGGCGCAGGCAAACGACAGCGAATTGTCCGCGATGCTGAGTCCTGAAAACAACCGTTATCTGGAGTTCCGAAAAGGCGTTCGCGGCAACGGAAAAATCAACGTCGAAGATCTCCCGAATTCGATTCGCCATTACGTTCTCGAGGGAACGATTAAGCCGCTGTACAAAAACAGTCAGGGCGACGAACTGACCTCCAATCAGGCGGCTAAAATCTGGATTGAAAACGAGATTAAAAAGACGGAGCGTCTGTTGGATTCTTTTAAAAAAGCGTCTGAATACGGCGTAAAATTGGGAAAGAAATCGCGTTCCAATTTCAACGACGGAAGGCTGGCAACATGGCTCTTGAAGGATTTTATGTATCTGCAAAAATCCAACAAAAACAAGGACGACAAGTTTGGCAAAGTCAAATCCTCGCCTGATTACTGCGCTTTGGAAGAGTTCCTGAGAATTCTTGCTCAGAATCCCGGCGATATATCGACCATGCTTTCCAAAGCCAGGATCATGGACTATAAAGACTTTGACCATCCGTTTGTCAGAGAGGCGATTCAAAGCTTTAAATCAGACGCTTTCGTAACAACCCGGCGTTTTTACGTACGTTATCTGCAAAAGCGGCTGGAATGGCTTAAATCTGAAGCCGTCATGAATAATTGGGCGGATGAAGTTTATCCGCTTCGACGTCTCGATCAGAGAAACGACAGGATTAACTGCGCCAAAGCCGCAAACGGCGAGATGGAATATATCCGCAGCATAGCGAAAAATCTCGTCAATGAACCGGTCAATCTGCCTCGGTATTTGTTTGACGACCTGGTTAAGGACGCTGCCAGAAAAGCTAATATTGAAATCCCCGAACGCGCCAATTCGACCTGGCTGATTATGAAGTACAACAGTATGGAGTCAAAGGCTGCAGACGGTCAAGACGTTCAAGGTTTTTACTATTGGGACTACTACTTTAACTGCGAACCGTTCAAGAAACTCTTTCATTTTCTTTTGGGAAACCCGAACCTGATTCGTCCGAACGCCCAAACGCTCAATGAATGGCAGTCAAAGTTCAAACAGTTTGATAAAACGCAGCTTGCCGTTATCATTAAAAACGCCCTGAAAGACAAAGCGGAATCTGAGGAGAAGGCCGTTTTGATGCGGTTGTTCAATAAGTTTAAGGAGACGGAAAAGAATATCCGTCATTGCATCGTTCAAGACATCTCTCTTCAGTACGCCATGCAGGCGCTTTTGTCAGACATCCCGAGAGAAGAACTCCAGCTGTGCCAGATTCAGATTCAGGGAAGCGACCCGGAGGTAATTGCAGCCGCGCCTTTGGAACTCAAACCGTCTGAAAAGCGCAATCCAATGCTCAATCAGCTGGTTAAAATGGAACAGCGGGTACCCATTCCCGATCCTGATAAGCCTAAAAACATCATCGGACAGTTCCGGATTTACGGAACCATGAAACGAAAGAAATATGGGGACTTCCTTCGACTTGCTAACGACCCCAGATTGCCTTCGCTGATGCGATGGTATTTAAAAATGGGGAAGCAGGAGATTGACTATACAACGCTCTCGCGGGAGTTTGAAGAGTTTGACCGCTGTTACAGACTCAGCATGTTCCGGTTTATTTACGACTTTGAAAAGCGGAACATTGAAAAGAACGGTTTGAAGCTCGACGGCGACGATTTTATCAATTTCAAAACTATTGTCGGCTCAACGGATTTGTCGCGTACCGATAAACAGATTCTGATCATTTCCCGAAACGGCGCGGCTCACCAATACTACCCGGAATACCGAGTTCTCAAAAAAGATGAAAAAGATTATTCCCCGGAAGAGTTGGAAAAGCTTCAACAAGGTTTAGAGCAGTTCAATACTCAGATTATTGACCAGTTTAAGAAATCCGGCGGGACGTTTATTTCAGCCGTTTTAGCGCAGGTTGCCAACCGTTTTGAATCCCCGTCTGACCGCCCGCAAACCGCTCCTGTCAAGCCGAACAAGGCGAAGAACGCTACTCGAAAGCGGAAATGAGCGATATTGCCAAAAAAGCGGCTCATCTCGCCGGATTATGATGTGCGAATAAGCCGCTAACCTTATCGTTGTTAAGGACTTACGAAAAGTGAAGTCAGGAAAGAATCGTTCCGGAATCGGGTTTGTCACACGGCGTCGAATAGCGTTCCTTATTTTATAAGGACTTACGTCAAATTTTGGGGGTGAAAATTAAAAATTCGTTCCCCTCTTGACGCGAGTAGCGTTTTTGGTATATTTGATACCGTAAAAATAAGGCTCTGAGAAGCCTGGAGTTGTAGAAGCCCCTATTTCGTGGGGTATGTGCAACACGTTTAAGCTCAAAATAATTATCTCTAGCGTTGTAGAAGCCCCTATTTCGTGGGGTATGTGCAACAAGTCCTGAACATAATCAGCGACATACTGAATGTTGTACTTGCGCCTATTTGGTGGGGTATGTGCAACAGTAAAAATCTAAACATTCTTGCAGCTCTTTGTTGTAGAAGCCCCTATTTCGTGGGGTATGTGCAACCTTTTCCAGAGCCATAATAATAACCAAGACGGTTGTAGAAGCCCCTATTTCGTGGGGTATGTGCAACTGCCAAGCAATAAAGCACATTTGATGCGCCCGTTGTAGAAGCCCCTATTTCGTGGGGTATGTGCAACAAAAGAGTTAGGAGTGAGAAGTGAGGAGTGAGGAGTTGACGCAAGCGCTGTTCCAAGCCGCTAATGTCGTCAGAGCGTTCGCTATTAGATGGTTGTTAGTGTAACGCTTGCGTAATTACGAATTCCGCATTCCGCATTACGAATTAAAATGCCCCTATTTCGTGGGGTATGTGCAACCGAATCCCAGACGAATCTTTACCGTTTCACCGTTGTAGAAGCCCCTATTTCGTGGGGTATGTGCAACAGAAGAGTGTGTAACAAAAAAAAGACGAGCCGAGAACTTGCGTTCTCGACTCGTCTTTGTGTTTATAAGGAGAAAGGTATTATTTAATCGTTGCAGTATCATTTTCACTCGTCCTCCAGTAGAGGACGAGTGATAATTCGTTTTTGACGATGTTTATTCCTATTGGTTTTCTTTTCCAGTGGGTTTCACCCACGGCTAGAAACATTGAACCGCTAACGCGGTTTCGTGCTTCTCCAGCCGGTTTTTGCGTTCTATTTCCTTTTTTCATGCACACCTAAATTTGAACGCATTCTCTATTTTATCTTTCTTGTCGCCCCTCTTGCAAACGGTTTGAATTTGAGTTATAATATATAATATCAAAATAGGCGGATGGAGTCGCCTGTTTTTTGAACGGATTCTGGAGATTGGCATGGCGAATATTCATATAGCCCCGGACACGCATCAGAAATTGCAGATGCTGGCGGACGATGCGAAGTATGATTTGGCGTGCGCGTGCGCGTCATGTAAGACGGATCATCGGCGTCGGTCGGCAGACGGGTCGTGGATTTATCCAACGACAATGGCGGACGGACGCAGAACGTATCTGTTCCGGACGCTGCTGTCGAGCCATTGCGCCAACGATTGCAAATACTGTCCCCTGCGGCGGGATCAGGATCCGGTTCGAACGACGCTCACGCCGTTTGAAACCGCCAGAACCTTTATGGATTACTGGCGAGCGGGCAGGGTGGACGGACTGTTTTTGTCTTCCGGACTGTTCAAGTCGCCGGACGGCACGATGGAGCAGCTGCTCGACACGGTGCATATCGTTCGGCGAATGGGATTCCGCGGATACGTCCATTTGAAGATCATGCCTGGCGCGTCCGAGGCGGCGATTGCAGACGCGATAAGCGTTTCTTCGGCGGTGTCGCTCAATATAGAAGCGCCCGGCGAGAAGCGGTTTTGCCAGCTCAGCCAGTCAAAGAACTATATGCGCGACGTCATCAATCCGATGAAGACAATTTCTAACATGATTCGGGAATTGTCGCCATATCGGCGCGTCAAGCAGACAACCCAGTTTATCGTCGGCGCGGCGGACGAGACGGACAGAGAAATAGTCAAGTACGTGGCGGCGGGATACGAACGGCTCAACCTGCATCGGGTTTACTTCAGCGCGTGGCAGCCGGGAGAGATTCCGCTGTTGGATTTGGATGCTGTAGAAGCGGCGCGGAGCAGGGCGGTGCGGGAACATCGTTTGTATCAGGTCGATTTCCTGCTTCGGAAATACGGTTTTACGGCAGACGACATCGCCTTTGACGAACTGTCCAACCTCGACGCCAACGTCGATCCGAAAACCCTGTGGGCGAACCTCCATCCGGAGTTTTTCCCGATCAATATAAACAAGGCGTCAAAAGTAGACCTGTTAAAAATTCCCGGACTCGGTCCGACAACGGTCGCGAGAATTTTAGACGTTAGAAAGTCGGGCGGCAGAGTTACGTCGCTGGATCAGGTTGGCAAGCTGACCAAGACGCTGCAAAAGGCGGAGAGTTATGTTCGATTTGACTAAAGAGTCAACTCCTTTCCGTGGGTTAAAACCCACGGCTACTGATATTGAACCGCTAAAGCGGTACTAGAGGAACGCTTCGCGTCAACTCCTCATTCCTAATTCCTAACTCCTAACTTTTAATGAACCCCCTGTTTGATTATTCCGTATTTACAATCGAAAACCCTGGTTTTGAAATCCTCTATGAGGACGGACCGGTTTTTGTAATAAACAAACCGGCAGGGGTTCAGGTTCAGGCTCCCATTGGGATAGACAATCTGGTCAGCCGCGTCAAGCATTTTTTTGAGCTTCGCGACGGGAAAGGACCAAATCAGTACCTGGGCATTCCGCACCGGTTGGACAGACCAACGTCCGGCGCGCTTGTGTTCGCCCGGCACGTTCGCGCGGCGCAGCGCTTGTCGCACCAGTTTGAGGGGCGAATGATAAACAAAAAATACTGGACGATTGTCGAGGGAGAAATTCCCGAATCGTCCGGACAGTGGGAAGACTTCATCCGAAAGATTCCGGAAACCCCAGTCGGGGAAGTTTGCCCTCCGGATAAAAAAGACGCTCGCTGGGCGCTGCTCAATTATACGAATATGGGAAGCGTTGAGATTCAAACTCCAGAAGGCGTTTTTAAGGGAACAAAGCTCGAAATCGAACTGGAAACAGGTCGATTTCATCAGATAAGAATTCAGGCGTCAAGCCGCGGTCACGCCGTTTGGGGCGACGCGTTGTACGGTTCTGCCGTTCCATTTGGACCGGAACAGGAAGATCCTCGCGCGAGGGCGATTGCTTTGCATGCGCGATATTTAAGTTTTAATCATCCTATGCGGGACGAACGCATTGAAATCGTCGCCCCATTGCCCGCCTATTGGCAAGGAGTGAATTGAAATGAATAATAAAAATAATACAACAGAAAAGTTGTTACAAGATAACAATCTCAAACCCGGAATCGACGTTTCAGAATCTGTTTCTGAAAACAGCGATTCTCAGGATCAGTCTTCTTACGCATCGGCGAGAAGAGAACCGCAGTCTCCAATCCTTCGATTGCGCGCTGAGCAGCAGCAGTTGGTTACGATCAGCGTTCTCCTTCTGGCTATGATGGCGTTAGGGGCGATTTTTGTTTTTGCCAAGTCGGTTTTGATTCCGTTTGTATTGGCAATGTTTATCTCAATACTTGTTTCGCCGGTTCAGACGTGGCTTGTTGTTCGAGCGCGGCTGCCGTTTTGGGTTGGATTCGTCGCCGCTTTGCTGGTCGTCTTGAGCGTATTTGCCGCTTTGCTCGGTTTGTTGACTCTATCCGTGAACTCGGTGGTAGCAGGCATTCGCGAGTACGGTCAACAGCTTATCGTTTCAATTGACCAGACGACTCAATGGCTCAATAAATGGACTGAACCATGGGGTTATAACGTTGACCTGGATTCTGTAAAACTTAATGCTCAGGAAATGCTGAGGAATCTGGCAACAGCTTCCATGTCGATTTTTCAGTCCGTTTTGCAGACCCTTTTATTCCTGACGGTGTTTTTAATCTTGATTCTCCTGGGAAAAGATCCTTACGTTTCCAGTCAAGGATTTCTCGCTCAGATAGAAGCGGCAACCAGAAAGTACATCTTTATCAAGACGATTATCTCTGCTATTACAGGCGTTGGCGCGTGGCTGATTCTGAAATGGCTTAATTGCCCAATGGCAGAAATGATTGGCGTTGCTACATTTATTCTGAACTACATCCCGTCCATCGGTTCCATTCTGGCAACGTTCTTGCCGATTCCGCTGGTATTGGCTCAATATGGTCCATCGTGGAAAATATTTTGGGTTTTGTTTTTGTTGGGAATTCTGCAAAATTTATTGGGAAACCTGATAGAACCAAAAATTCAGGGCAAAGGACTTCAGCTGCATCCGGTAACGATTTTACTTTCGCTGGCTCTTTGGGGCTTGCTTTGGGGACCTGTTGGAATGTTCCTGGCAGCGCCGATTGCCGCGGTTATTCGCGTTGTACTTGAGAATTTTGAAACGACTCGTCCTTTTGCCCTGTTGATGGGCGGAACGCCGTTTGACCAGGTTTTTAAACTCAAAAAAGAAGATTAGCTTTGTTTTCACAATTCAATAATCAGCCGAAATATTCAATATGAATGTCGATAATATAAACCTGACTTACGACGCCGTTCACGGGTACATTCCCTTTACCTCTTCAGACAACCTTTCGCCGGGCGAGACGTCTGAACGCATGCTTATAGACAACCCCTGGGTTCAGCGTCTGCGGCAGATTCATCAGCTTCAAACCGCATGGTGGGTGTTTCCGACAGCGGAACATACGCGATTTCAGCACGTATTGGGCGCGATGCACCTGGCGTCGCGAACGGTTAACTGGCTCTACGGTTCGTTGGTTGAAGCGATTGACAAACTGGGGCTGGCGGATACCCAGCCTGTTCCGAGCATTGGTTACGTAGAAGCTCTGGCGCGCGTTTCAGGACTGCTTCACGACGTCGGTCACGGTCCGTTTGGACATTTCTTCGACCGCCATTTTTTGCATGATTATGAATTCAACGGACAGCGTCTGAATCACGAAGTTCTCGGCGGGATTATTATCCAGACGCAGTTGGCGGACGCGATTCGAGGGATTCGTCGAACGCCGAATCATTCGCTTGAACCGGGCGAACAGCTTGACCCGGAATACGTCGCCTTTTTGATTAAACGTCCCGCTGACGGCGAAGACAAGAACCGTCCGCAATGGCTGATATTTCTGCGAAGCCTGTTTTGCGGTCTGTATACGGTAGACAACATGGACTTCGTCCTGCGTGACGCGTTTATGTCAGGCTTGAACCAGAAAAGCATTGACCTGGACAGACTGCTGTACTACACGTTCTTTTCTGAAAAGGGTCTGACGATAAACGAAAAAGGGATGTCGGCTGTCGTCCAGTTTATTAACGCCCGCGCCGAGCTGTTTAAGACGGTCTATTTCCATCGAACGGTTCGTGCAATCGACCTGGAATTAGGCGACTTTTTCGCCGACTGCAAACAGTATCTTTTCCCCGGCAACCCGGTGGAACATCTCGACGAATACCTTCATTTTACCGAGTTCTCGATTATGTCTCTGGTTGACTCGTGGCGCAAAAGCGATAACGAATTCCTGCGCCGTCAGTACGAGCGCTGGCGCCGAATGAGTTCGCGTCAACTGGAATGGCAGTTGGCTTGTTCTCATTCCGTCGCGTTCCAGGACGGCGAGGAAAAAATGAACATTGCCGGCGACGAGGACATGTTCAGACTGCGATTCTTAAAAGAGTTGCCGGAAGAACTGCGGGGCTTAAACCTCCGCTTTGATTCCGCCCGGCACGTTTGCCGCCCCGACGCTCTGGAACCGTCGCGCCAGCAGAACTTTGTATACGATCCTGTTACAAACAAAATCCTTCAACTGGATACGGAAGACCTGTATCGCCAGATGCCGCAATCGCTCCGGATTTGCCGCGTATAAGTCGGATCGTAGC
>JAZUMX010000016.1:0-3222 GCA_045603865.1 Thermoguttaceae bacterium | reverse complement strand
GAGGAAATCAAACGCGCCTTCCCGAATCGCCTGCAGAGCCAGTTCCGCCGTCCCGTATCCGGAAATGACAATAATCGCTGTTTCCGGACGTCGTTTTTTACAATAACGAACAATGTCGAACCCGGAATCCAGCCCCAATCGCAGGTCGGTTACGACAACGTCAAAGCTGTTGTTTTCCAAAAGATCCAGCGCCCCAGAAACGCTTCCTGCCGCCGAAGTTATATAACCAGCGTCGATTAAGCAGTCTGAAAGAGACTCTAACGCCAGTTCATCGTCGTCAGCAATCAGAACGGAATAATTGTACATGGGGGCGCTGTATGGAAAAAGGAAATAGGTGTATAATACGATGATGGTTGTTGTTAGTTAGGTGTTAGGAGTGAGGAGTGAGGAGTTGGCGCAAAGCGCTCCCCCATACTACGCACAACGTACTACTGCCTAATTATGTACTATAAATGACAAAAGCAAACGATTAAGCAAACCTTTTTGATAAAGAAAAACGCGAAGAATAAACAAGATAATATGGTTGTATCGAATTTAACGACGGAAATCATTAACGACGGACGTTTTCAGGCGTATTTTGCCATAGCTGGCGGGGGAACGGACGCGCTGGCGAACTTGCTTCGCACGCCGGGTGCGTCTGGACTGGTTGAAGGGGCGACAATTCCGTATTCGCCCGGTCAGATGGCGGAGTTTCTGGGACGCGAAGTCGATCAGGCGTGCTGTCAGGCAACCGCATGGAAGATGGCAAACGCAGCGTTCCGGCGCGTCATTAATAATAAGTCGGGACGCTCTCCGCTGGGCGTCGCCTGTACCGCGGCGCTAGGTACGAATCGGGTTCGCAAAGGCGAGTCCAGAGCGCATATCGCCCTGCAGACGTCAGACGCAGTCTATACGTTTACCGTCCGTTTTACTCGAGACGAGCAAAGAGAACCGTCCGCCTCCGCTGACGAGTTCGCTGCGATTCGCGCCCAGCAGGAACGAGTCGTTTCGGACGTTATATTATCCGCGCTGCGGTATGTTCAGCAATACCCACAAGGCGAATTCCAGGTTATCGCAACTCGCAATCCGCAGATCGCTATTCAATTTACGGTATCAACAGACGTTCAGAGAATTCCAGATTCGATTCAAGAGCTTTTTCAGGGAATCGCGGACGAAACCATCTGCAATGACAGTTCCTATACCGCGGAAAGCGTCAAAGCGATTTTCCCCGGGTCGTTCAACCCGATTCACGACGGGCATCGGCAAATGCGCGCGTTGGCGTCGGCAATCCTGCATTGTCCGGTCTGTTACGAGCTGTCTGTTTTGAACGCAGACAAACCAACGACGTCGCCGGGCGAAACAGCGTGGCGGCTTAACGAAATCGCTAAAATGGACGCTCAAGCCGAGGTGATTCTGTCCCGAACGCCGCTGTTTATCGACAAAGCCCGAAAGCATCCCGGGGCAACGTTTGTCGTCGGCGCCGACACGATGGCGAGAATCAACGATCCCAAATACTGTCAAAGCGAATCAGCGTTTTATGACATGATAGCGGAATTCGCACGTCTGAATATTCACTTCCTCGTCTTCGGACGCCCCTCGTCTGACGGCGTTTTTTCGTCTCTGGAAACCCTGCATTTAATCGACGCCTTGCGTCAGCTTTGCATTTCGGTGCCGGAAAACGAGTTCTGCTGTACGCTCAGTTCGACGGAAATCCGAAAGAAATCGGCGATTTAGTTAAGCGCTGACCGTTTAAGCTTCGCGCTCCTCAACCCTGACTAATTCACTGTCAAATTGGCATTGGCACGGAATTTGCATTATTGAAAGTCAGAATACAATTTTAAGTGCAAATTTTACGAAAGTGAGGGTTTATACCAATGTCTATACGATTTGAAAAATTTACGTTAAAATCTCAGGAAGCCGTTCAGAACGCTCAGGAACTGGCGGCGAAAGCGAACAATCCCCAGGTTTCGTCTCAGCATTTGCTTATCGCTTTGCTGGACGACCGGGACGGGATTGCGTCCGCGATTATGTCGGAAATCGGCGCGGACATACCGCAGATCAAAAAGATCGCGCAGGCGGCGATTGACCGCATGCCGCACGCGTCAGGAACGCAGGTTTCGCTCACGCAAGAGTTACAGCAGGTGTTGCAGTCCGCTCAGGATTTGGCAATCCAGATGAAAGACGATTACGTGTCCGTCGAAATGCTGGTTTTGGCGATGCTCAAGACGAAGTCCGAAGCGGGCGACACACTCAATCTGTGCGCCGTCGACGAGAAGAAAGTCCTGACCGCCATGCAAGCCATTCGAGGCTCGCAGCACGTTTCCAGCCCAGAGCCGGAATCGACCTTTGAAGCCCTCAAAAAGTACGGCATGGATCTGGTTGAACTCGCCCGACAGGGCAAGCTGGACCCGGTTATCGGTCGAGACGCGGAAATCCGTCGAGCGATTCAGGTTCTTTCCCGACGAACGAAGAACAACCCGGTTCTCATTGGCGAGCCCGGCGTTGGAAAGACGGCTATTGCGGAAGGGCTGGCTCTGCGAATCGTTGAAAACGACGTCCCGGAAAGCCTGAAAAACAAGCGGCTGATCAGCCTCGACATGGGCGCGCTGGTCGCAGGCGCCAAGTTCCGAGGCGAGTTCGAGGAACGGCTCAAGGCAGTTTTGCGAGAAGTCAAACAAGCCGCTGGCTCTGTGATTCTGTTTATCGACGAACTTCACACCGTCATTGGGGCGGGCAAGGCGGAAGGCGGCGCGGACGCGGCGAATCTGCTCAAACCGGCTCTGGCGCGAGGCGAATTGAGATGTATCGGCGCGACGACGCTGGACGAGTACCGTAAGTATATCGAAAAGGACGCCGCTCTGGAACGACGATTCCAGCCGATTTACGTCGGCGAGCCGTCTGTGGAAGACACGATTCAGATTCTCCGCGGGCTTAAACCGAGATACGAAGCGCACCACAAGGGCGTCAAAATCAAAGACTCCGCCCTCGTCGCAGCGGCGAAGCTGTCCTACCGTTACATTGCCGACCGGTTCCTGCCGGATAAAGCAATTGACCTTGTTGACGAAGCCGCAAGCCGACTGGCGACGGAGTTGGAATCCGTCCCGGAAGATATCGACAAAGCCCAGCGGCGGCTGGTTCAGTTGGAACTGGCGGCGCGTCAGCTGGCGGACGAAAACGAGGAACACGCTCAGCAGCAGCTCGAGGAAATTCGGGCGGAAATGGAAAGCGTCAATAAAACCCTGG
>JAZUMX010000015.1:0-2160 GCA_045603865.1 Thermoguttaceae bacterium | reverse complement strand
GGGATACTTCTGACCAGCCATTGCCAGTCGTCCGTTCGGATCAAGCCACAAAGAACCTGCCATCGCCTTGAACCCAACATCGTGTCCTAAAAGCTGGTCGTTGTGATAGCCCTTGCGATAAAGAGCTTCAACCCCGGCTCTTCTGTCCGGTTTGAGATATTTCACGTAAATGCTGAACGGCTGTTCGCGAATTTTCATATACAGCGTACTGCTTTCCTGCAGCTGACCATCAATTCTCTCGCGTTTAATCATGACGCAGGAATAATCCTTGATTTTAGAGCTAAACGTCTGAAGTCCTTCCGTTGCCCAAGGAATTAACGCCGACATTGGGTGTTCTCCCGGCTGAGTCGGTCGAATGTTCAACGGACAAATGCTTCCGCCCTTGAACATGTATTCAGCCTTTTGAGTTTGAACCGGCGCAGACTGCGGAGTAGTAACCGAAACCGGCGACACAGAAGTCGGCGACGTCTGAACGGGAGCAAAAGCCTGTGGCGGCTGAACAGGAGCTATTGTCGGGGAAGAATACGGTTGATTTTGCGGAATTGGGGGAACGCTGGGATTTTGAGCTGGCTGATAAGGATTTGCAGAGCGATTAGGCTGGTATTGTCTGCCCGGAACGCCAATAACGGGAACCTGAGCCACCGGCGGATTGACAGACGCCTTTTCCGGTTCATTGGGAAGCGGCGGGAGGTCGGGAACGGAAGGCGTAATCGGGGCGACAGAGGGAACGGAGTTGTCGACTAACGTTGTCTGAGCGCTGACAGGCTGAACCGTTTCAAACGACGGCGGCCAGTACCCGTGAATCTGTCCGACAAACGGCTTTCGGAAGTTCGCCTGAAATTGCTGATCTGCCGTTATTTCAATGCTTGCATTTGACGGAGCTGCTGAAGGCGAAGAAATTGAGGCGTTGTTCGGCGCCGGAGCGTTCTCCCCAGGAAGCGGGGGCAGCGTATCGGGCGACGAATAGCTTTGAGGCGTAAACGTCGGAACTGGCGGAAGTTCATCTTGAGCAAAGCCAATCGTGTAAAATGCGAAAGAGAGCGACAAAACCACGATCAAGGAAAACGTTCGCTGAAATAATGATTCTAATATTCTCATTGTCATGTTGGGTAAAAATTGATTTTTGAGTAAACCGGTTTGCTAATTCTGACTACAACTTATTATCGGCTTTCCAGATAATTAAATTATATTGCTTGGGAAAAACTCCAAGACCGTTGAATTGTTAAAAAATCAGAATAAACGATACAAACCATATAAACGATAAAGTCCTATCATTCTTTATATTCGTCATATCTTCGCCATTATATTAAAAAAAACACCTTTTGAAAAGAGAGATTAAGAAGATTTTTTTAAATAAATTGAAAAATTGACGTTTAATCCATTGACAAAAAGGTCCTTAACTGTTATTATATCTTATATATTTTGAATTTGAAATTATTATTTCAGGAATCGCCGCTATGGTAAAAGAACCTCTTGACGAAACATTCATGCTCCTTTTTGAGATAGTCGACAAACTGTCCCAAAAAGGATTGGCAACGTCTGCCAAAAAGAACGTCGCTCTTTTAGAGTCGTTGTCTGTCAGACAACAAAAGACGCTCTTTGCCGTTATTACCATGACCAAGCTCAATCCGATTGGCGTCAATCTGAAAGATTTGGCTGCACGGATGAACATCACCGTACCCGCCGCGTCTGTACTGGTAGAATCCATGGTGCAGCGAGGTTTTCTGGAACGGGAAATCAATCCGCACGACCGCCGCGCGGTATGCATCAGAATCTCTGCAACCGGTCAGCAGATTTTCGACGTTATTCATCAGGAAATGACAGTTCAGGTGAGTAAGCTCAACGCCCTGATCACCCCGGAAGAACGCGTCGTTTTCGAGAATATCATTAAACGATTCTATAAAGAATTGTTTCAGTAACCCGTTTTTGACATTCATTTAAACTCCAGGTCAGGCATGAATCGCATGTTGATAAACGCAGCGCGTTCTTTCTGACCTTTTTTCCTTTTTTTACTATCATTTAAATTTCCATGATACCAGGATTTTCCGTTATTGCAGAATCAATTAACAACTCCGTTCCCACCACTCAACAGATGTACGACAACGGCGACATCGCCGGTTTGCTCGAGCTGGCAAAAGCGCAGGACGTCGCCGGCGCCGC
>JAZUMX010000014.1:0-2175 GCA_045603865.1 Thermoguttaceae bacterium | reverse complement strand
AATGCCCGCCGTTTGATTCCCATACGGATCGTCGTCTTTGGCGAGGATTTTGATTTTGTCCCCGTTTTTGAGCGTCAGCGTTCCCGTCCAGCCTCTTGTATAATTGACGTTGGAGCAGACGCGTTTGTCATTGACGTACAGGTCGCCGTGATTGTCGGTAAAGAACCTGACCTGATATTGCGCCGGCTGGTCGGAAAGCCCTTTGAGCGTTCCCACAGCCTGAATTCTTGTCACACATTCCTTCGACCACGCCCAGTAGCCGGTAAACCCGCCGGGATAAACTCGCGGGGAGGCCTCAGGATCCGCATACGCATTGTTTGTTTCAACGTCGGCGACGCGTTCCTTCGCCGTTTGGATAATTTCGTCAACCAGCTTGTTCAGTTCCGGGTCGTTCGACCCGGCGCGGTCTGAAACTATTGGTTTCTTCCCGTAGATGTAAACCGTCCCGCCAGCTTGCTGGAATTGACGCAGTTTGGTTAAAACGTCCCAGTGCAGAGCTTCCATGGACGGAATGACGACTGCGGCAAAATTCATGTCAGAAACGGACAGCTTCGCCGCTTCGCCGCCCTTTGGATGAACTATCGACGCGCGAAGAATCGACTGCTCGTCTATAAAGGCGATGTCACGGTTTGTCGCGTAAATCGCTTTTGCCAGATTGAACGCGGTTGACGTTGCCTCGCTCTGGTTGGCTTGCAAGCCTGCGTAGTACGGCGCGACGGGATAAATAATCGCAACTTCCGCCTGGCACGTCCCCTGACTGAGTACGTACGACAGACGCTCGTAGTATTTCAGAAAGACGTCCATGTGTTTCCAGTACGGCATGCGGAAATGGTAGCATGGCGGCGCCCATTCCCAGTAACTGCCGTGAGTGGTATAGTACAGCCCATGCAGATTGAGCAGCGTCGCGCCGTAAACGAAGTTTTCGTTCGTGGCGAACATCAAGCCGTTGGGATTGGCGCCCCAGCCGAGGGAATGGTATCCTTCCAGCCAAACGCGCGGACGCTGATACAGGTTGCCGATGGACGACGAAACCTTGTCTTTGATAAAGTCAGCGTGCCCGCCGGGCGTGTCGTGCCCAGGAGCCGTATACCATCGAATCGCGCGGAAATAATCGTGATACTGCGTCGGCTGGTAGCCTCGCCCGTTGTTGTCACAGCCAAAGGTCATCCCGCGGGAATAATGCCACATAAAAATCGGCTTGAAGTACCGCAGCTCGCCCAGATAAACCTGAACGTCCATTGCGTCCATTTTGACTTTTGAGGTTTTATCTCCAATGTCCGTAAACAGCGCCGGCGCGACGCTGTAGAAGTCGTATCCTTTCACCTCGGCAAAGCGTTCAGCAAAGTCGTCCGTCCACTGCCAGCCGCGATACCCAAGATTCAATTCGTCGTTGAAGAAAAAGTTCAAACCGGCAGACGATTTTCCATTGTGATCTTCAAACGGCTGAAAGAACTTGTCGATTACCCGCTGACCAGACTGCGGATGTAACGGATTGAGCGTTCCCCCCTGGACTTCGTATCGATATTCCCAAATCGTATACTGAACTCCAGTTGCGTCTGCTGGAATATGATACTTCCCGTCCTCATTCGCTTCCAGCTTGAACCCGGGACCGGAAATGCGGCTGTTTTCTAACGGATAGGCGGCAAAGGCGATATGATTTTCAGACTTTCTGAGATCAAACGTCGCGCCGGGTTTCGCCATGTTGACCTGGTTTCCTTTCAGGGCGCGAGCGTTGAATTCCACCTCGTTGTAGACAATCTCGTTGAACAGGTTTTTGGTGTTGTTCCAGTCGAGCGTGTACGTGCTCAAGCCGATTCCCATGTTGTACTTGGCGGCGACTTTTGACGCGTGAGAGTAGAAGTCCCACCATTCCTCTGAGAAGATGGGCGGGTCGTTGTTGTAGGCGCCCCAGCCCGGGGTGTCTTTGTGAGCGTAATTGACCTGAACGCCGGGAATTCCCTTTTTGTGCAGTTCTACAATCTGCCATTCCAGACGCGCCTTGTCCAGCCGGTCGCCAGTCCACCACCAGAACGGGACTTCGCCGTACCCGGCAGGCGGTTTTTGGAAATTCTCCAGCAGACGCTGCGGCGCTCGTTCCGGATACGCAATCGCGTTCGCCGGCGCCGGCGGGAGTTTTGACGGGGCGGACAGGTCAAGCGGGGATTCAAACGCGCA
>JAZUMX010000013.1:0-6106 GCA_045603865.1 Thermoguttaceae bacterium | reverse complement strand
ATTTCCGGACGGCGGACCGCTTTCCACTGCTCGGCGGTTGTGATTTTCGTTCCGTCGTTTGCCGTCAGCGGGTCAGGCAGAGTGTACTCCGGAATTGCGACTGGGTCGAAATGCAGGTCGCGTTCCCCCTGAGCAAAAACGACGCTCGAAATAATCACGGCGGCAATCAATGCAAATGCTTTGTTCAAAATTGACATGTAACCCTCCTTAATATCCAGGGTTAAGTAAATATAAAATCGAATGTCCCAGCTAATAGCTGGCAGCTAATGGCTAGCGGCTTATTCTCTGATTTATTCATGCTCTTCGTCTGTTACAACGATCTTATAGCAAGCTGTCAGGGACTCGCCGGGTTTAAGTTCAATCGGTTTCTCTCGAGTTGCCATCGTAGCGCTCATATAGGCGGACGTCTTGCCGGCGTCGCCCATCGTGTATCCCGTCATGGGGCGCGTGTTGCCCGGCTGATCGTAAATGATCAGAGTTATCGGCTTGCCGTCCACCTTTCCGGTAATTCCAAACCATTGACAGGGTTTGACCCGTTCGTCGTCCCGGACGATTTTCCCGTCGTGAACGCCGGTACTGTTAAAGAATCGCGCGCCGGTGTCGAGGTCAGCGACAAATCGCAGCCCCAACCCAAAGTAGGCGTTACGACCGTTGAGCAGAACAGGCTTGTCGCCCGCCGGCGTTAAGACGGTTTTCCACGTCAAAACGCATTGCGGCTGAGCGCCGTCGGCGCCGGGAACGTATTCCACAGAGATTTCCCGTTGCTCTTTGAGCAGAACCTCTCCGTCCGGACGAATCCAGTTCAACTCCGATTTAATTGACGACTCGGTCGATTCCAGCTTGGTCGGGATTTCAAAACCGCAATTCGGTCCGTACTCTCCCCAGAATTCCGTCTGGTCTGCCTTGTGAGCAAACATGAGCGAATGATGATGAGGACGCAAGGGCGACGAGTCCCTCAGAACCTGAACCCCGGCGGGTGTATAGAGCTTTTCGATAAAGGGTTTGCATTTCCCGTCCTTCTGATAAACCGCAACCGTCTTTCCGCCCGATGTGAGCGGGATTCGGGACGTCGCCTGACCAGCGACCAATTCTGCCGTTTTCCCATCGGGTGTAACGCGATACAAGCCGTCTTCCGTCTGAGCGTAAATCGTATATGCCTCGTCACCGCCGGGCGCTGTTATAACGGACGTAAATCCCGTTACGTTTTGAGCCAACGCCGTCCAGGACTTGTCGGTTCTGTCGTAGCGCCATAACGCGCCGACAGCGTCGACAGCAATTAGAACGTCCTTTTCCGGCGTCTTGCCGACGCTCATGCTCTTCACGACTTTATCCAACGGGTCGACTTTCTTGCCGATCAGAATCCACGTATTGTCTTTTCCGGCGATGACGATTTCGTCTTCTTTTGTGGCGGGAGCGAAATTCCCGCAAATCGTTGACCGAACCGATTTCCCCAACGCCTTTTGAGTATACGTATTCCAGACGGGATTGAAAAGATAGACGTCGCCGTCGGTAACTGTTACAAAGCTGTCGAACGCGCTGTTGGACTGCAGTTTTCCCGCTGACGCCTGCGAGAAATCGCCGGGAACGTTTGTCCAGCCGCCCTTTCCGTTGGTTTGCTTCCAAAGAAAAACGCGATTGAGCGTGTTATTGATTAAAACCTGACCCAACCCGTTGGCGTCGCGCCCAGCGGTCAAGTAGAGAATATGGTCTCCGGTTGAATTAACGGCGTAAGTCGTCTTTCCGGTCTGGACGGTTTTGTCAACGTCGATAATATAGAGGTCTTTTTTAAACCAGCCGACAACCGCCAGCTCGTCGCGCCCGTCGCCGTCAACGTCGACAGCGGCAATCTGCGTTCCCTTTTGATAGAATTCCATGAACCGGGTTGTCTTTTGCCCATCAAAAACGCGAAGCTCGCCTGTCGCGTCCAGCCACGCAACGCCAAACGTCCCGCCAGCCATGTCGTGATTGTCATTTTCTATCGCCGCCCAAGCGGGGCAAGCCGCCGCCAGCGCCAACGCCAGCGCCAAAATCGTCTTCTTCATATTCGCTCCTTTATAATTTGAGTTAAAACTTTATATCTTCTCATTGTATACGATTTCAAAATGAATTGCAAGGAGATACTGAGTTAGAATTAAACCAGAGGCGCTCGTTTTTTCTCTCCCCCCCTATTGCAATCCTTTTTATTATCGCTTAGAATAAATGTATTAGTTGGCAATTTGCAGTGAATCAATCGTGTTTTCCGCTGAGTATTGCCCGTTTTTTCACTCTTTTTTCCCTGAACGAAATGACCATGCCCAAAATCATCCTGTCCGGCTTCGCCGATGAAGCTGTCAACCGTACCGAAACGAAATCCCTTGTTGAGCAGTTTACCGCGTTTGCCGCTATGGGATTGCAGTACTATTCCGTTCGATTTGTCGACCTGGGCGACGGCTCCGGGACAAAGAACGTCATGAAGCTGTCAGCTGAAGAAATCCAGCAGATTAAACGTCTTCAGGACGAATACGGGCTCAACGTCTCCTCGATCGGGTCTCCCATCGGGAAGGTCAAGCTGGTCGATCAGGAAGACGGCACGAAGAACGTCTACATCCCGTTCGACAAGTATCTCAAAGAAGACGTCGCCCGCGCCTGCGACATCGCTCACGCCTTTGAATGCAAGCTCATTCGCGGGTTCTCGTTCTATCATCCGCACGGAAAAGACTACAGAGCGTACATGAATCAGGCGGTTGACCAGCTGGGGCAGATTGCCGAGGCGTGCCATCGTTCAGACTTGACGTTTGGTCTGGAACCGGAACCGAACCTGGTCGGGGCGAACGGCTGGCTGCTGGCGGAGATTTACGAGAAAGTCAACCATCCCGGCATGGTCTTGATTTTCGACGGCGCAAACCTTGTCGTTCAGGGATACTCGGCTCTGGATTTGCTGGATCAGTTCCGCGCGTGTCTGCCGGGCTTGGGCTGGCTTCACATCAAAGATTACCGCAATCCGCAGCCGGTCGGCGACGGCCCCGTTGACGAAGAAGCCCTGTGGAACTTTGTTCCCTCTGACTGCGGCGACAGCGGACACGAGGCGATTCTGCGCGAGCTGAAAGAGTACCTGCCCGCCATGGAGCAAAATCTCAAACGCCGCGGTCTGCCGGGCGTGTTCTGCGACCTGGAACCGCACGTCAAAGGCGGCGGACAGTTCGGCGGATACTCCGGTCCCGACGGCTTTGGAATCGCCCTGCGCGCATTCTGCCGACTGCTGGACTACGTCGGAATCGACTACCATCTGCGCGACTTCAACGACCTCAAAGCCGCGAGGGGATTCTGAAAAAATGAAAGGCGTCGGCGAGCCGGGGCGCTTAGCCCCGAAAAAAACGTCGAGATGTGTGCATTCCAAAACGATGCAGCCAAAAACCTCCCCCGGATGGACTCCGCCCTCGGAGTCCTTCGTGACGGCGCCGGCGTCAAGCTATTTTCTTTTGCGGACTTCGTCCGCTTGAAATAACTTTCGGTCGCCAGCAAGCTGGCTCCCTTTTAGGGAAGTTTTTTCAAGTTAAATTTAAGGGGGGAAAACCTTTTTTGAAAAAAAGGTTCTTCCCCTCAACTCCCCTTTCCAAAAAACTTTAGTAAGGGGAGGTAAAACAGTAAGAACGTCGTAAACCAATCGGCGAATATCCGTCTAATCCGTTAAATCCGTGTGCGGACAGACCTGCGCATAACCAACGCGCCTCGCCGCTTAAAACACCATGAACTCTTCAATCGTCGGGACGTCCGTTGCATAGAGAATGTTCAGTCGGATGAAGCGCGCTGTTACGGGTTTCACAAACGGAATGGTAAATTCCTGCATTGCGATATACGTTCCCTGATAAACGGTTTCCCATTCTTCCGTTTCGCTGGAACGGACTTCGATCTTGAACTCACGCGTTCTCGAAAAGGTTTCGCATATAACAACTTTTTTGATTTCCGTTGGTTTGGTCAGGTCGACTTCAATCCAGCCGGATCGCGCGCGGGGAGCGGCGCCCCAGCGGGAAACCAGATCGCCGTCGAACGCCGAGGCGACGCTATACTCGCCGGAATCCCAATTGCTGGACGCCTTGACTGGTTTGTTATACGACAGGCTTGATTTGACGTCGATTGGTTCCGGCATAGCTGCGCCTTCTTTAATCATCCGTCCAACCTGCTGCAGCGTTTTGACGTCGATGTCGCGCAGTTTGCCGTTGTAGTCGGGACCGACGTCAAGGCTGAAAATATTGCCGTATTTGACGGCGCCGAGATAGTCGCGATAAATCTTTTGAGCGTCCGTGCAGATATTGTCGTATTTGGGAAGCGAATAGAACCAGTTCGCGCCGCCCCAGTGCGCGGGCAGAATCGGATAGGTGAACTCGGCAACCAGATATTTTTTGTACGATGCGGCTTTACGGTTGAGTCCAGAGCCGGAGGCGTCATTTAAAGCGGACGGCTTGCCGCGTTCGCCAATGCGAATTTCGCCGGAGCAGACGCCGTGATTGTATCCGATAAGCGTATGCGGCTGAACCTCGTGACAAAACGCCGTCGTTTCGTCGTGCGACAGCCCGCCTGTTCCGATAGCGTGGTCAAACCAGATGTATTCAATCTCGCCATACTGAGTGAGCAGTTCTTTCAACTGCGCCTTTTTCACTTCCGGATTGACAGACGAGTGGTTTTTATATGCTCCGCCGGGCCAGTTCCAGTCCCCTTCCGAAAAGTAGAGCGCCAGCTTGATTCCGTACTTGTCGCAGGACTTTCTCAGTTCCGCCAGGACGTCTTTTTTCAGCGGCGAGTTGGTCGACTTGAACTGAGTCGTTTTCGTGTCCCACAGACAAAAGCCGTCGTGATGCTTCGTCAAAAAGAGGATGTATCCCATTCCGGCTTCTTTCGCCGTTCGCGCCCACTGGTCAGTGTCGACGTCCGTCGCCTGGAAGAACGAGGGATCTTTTCCCGCCGGGTCTGTCCATTCCGTTCCGGAGAACGTACTCAACGACCAGCAAATGAACATGCCCCATTTGAGGTCTTTTAACTCGTTGGCGCGCTGCTGATAATATTCCGCCGTCGGTTCCGCGTGGGAAATCGCCGGAACAACCGCCGCCAGCAAACTCAAAACAACTGTAATCAATCTTTTGGCAATCATTGGAATTCTATGGGGTTAAAGGGTTGTGAGAATTAGCAATTTGCAATTAGCAATTAGCAATTTGACGAATTCAAATCTGATTTCATTATATAAGAAATAAAATTAAATAAAAGAGTATATTCGCGCCAAAATCTTGTACAAACGCGACACGGATTGACAAAAAAGTCCGATTATGTGATAAAATTATAATAGAGAGGGCGGAGCTGTTCCCAGCCTCTCCGCCGAACGTTTCCCCGTTTTCTGGTTTTCCGAATATATTCCAATGTCCATTCAGATTAAACCGTATCGTAAAATTTTCCTCGTTGTCGAAACGACCAACCATTTTGGACGCAATATTGTTGAAGGAATTGCTCAATATGCTTTAGAACGGCATTGGCGTCTGGATTTCCGTCAGCGCGGCTGTTTTGACCCAGTGCATTTGGAAACGATTCCGTCTGACGTCGACGGGGTTATCAGCCGAACGTTTGACCGTCGATTCGCTCAAAAGCTCATGCAGCTGAACGTTCCGGTTGTCGAACTGGTTGGCGAATACGGCGCGCCGCAAGACGTTTTAATTGACGAAACGGCGTTAAGCCAAATGGTCTTTAATCATTTTCGGGAACGCGGCATCGAAAACTTCGGGGCGTTTAGCGACGTTCGCGCCATCTGGTCTGTTCGGCGAATGAACGCCTTTAAAGAGCTTGTCAGTAAAGCCGGCTTTTTCTATTCCGAATTTATCCCCTCGCGTCATTCGGGGAATTTCCTTCTGCCGAACTGGACGTCAAAACAGGAACGCGATACAATCAGCTGGATTATAAAACTGCCCAAACCCTGCGGAATCCTTCTGTGTCAGGACATTCAGGCGAAACGGTTTTACGAATGTTGTCTCGACGCCGGCGCGCGAATCCCGGAAGACGTAGCCGTTGTAGGAAACGAAAACGACCGCTGGTTCTGCGAGGCGCGTTCTCCGCCCCTGTCGAGCGTAGAGCAAAACGGGGTTCA
>JAZUMX010000012.1:0-2819 GCA_045603865.1 Thermoguttaceae bacterium | reverse complement strand
GGTCATTGCGGGAACCGGCTCCAACAGCACGGCGGAAGCGATTCACATGACCCAATGGGCGGAAAAGGCGGGCGCGGACGCGGCTCTGTCAGTCGCACCGTACTACAACAAGCCCATGCAGGAAGGTCTGTACGAGCACTTCAAGGCGATCGCCCAGTCCGTTTCGATTCCGATTTGCGTCTATAACATTCCCGGTCGAACGGGTCGTCTGATTGAATCGGAAACGATTCTTCGCCTGGCGGAAATCCCCAACATCGCGATGGTTAAAGAAGCGACCGGGTCGATGGACAACGCGTCCAAGATTCTTGCTTCGACTGACCTCACCGTTCTTTCCGGCGACGATTCGCTCACCCTGCCCTACATGTCTTTGGGCTGCAAGGGCGTCGTTTCGGTTGTCGGGAACTTCATTCCTTCCGACATGACGGCGTTGACCAAGACGTTCCTTGCCGGCGACTTGGAAGGCGCGCGACGTCTGCATTACAAGATGTATCCGCTCTGCCGCGACATGCTGTCGCTGGCGACCAACCCGATTCCGGTCAAGGCGGCGTTAAAGGCTCTGGGAATGGACACCGGCGAACTTCGTCTCCCGCTGACGCCCCTGACGGAAGCTCAGGAAGCCGCGCTTCGCAAGACGCTGACCGCTTACGGTCTGCTGTAATTGTCGTTTCCTGAATTGAGGTTGTTACACATGAAACCGCTCATTGCTGTTACGCCGCTGTTTGATCAAAAGCAGAATCATCAGTACATGAATTCCGAATACTTTCCCGCTATTCTGGACAACGGAGGGATTCCCGTCCTGCTGCCCATTGAGGCGGCGGAGTCTACATGGGACGAGTATCTTGACCGCGTTGACGGGATTCTCTTTACCGGCGGTCAGGACGTCAACCCGGTTCTGTACAAGCAGACGCCCATGGAAACGACGCTGTACATTTGCCCAGAACGCGACGCGCTGGAATACGGCTTGTGCAAAAAGGCGATTGAAAAGAACAAAGTCATTTTGGGAATCTGCCGTGGAGAGCAGCTGATCAACGTCGCCTGTGGCGGGACGCTCTATCAGGACTTGCCGACGTATCATCCGTCTTCTATCGGGCACCGCCAGCCGCCTCCGACGGACAAGCCCAGCCACGATGTGAAGGTGGTCGAAGGCTCGCCGCTGCATCTTTTAACGAATAAAACCCGAATCTCGGTCAACAGCACGCACCATCAGGGAATCGACAAACTCGGAAAGGGACTTGTCGCCATGGCGTTCGCCACCGACGACCTGACAGAAGGCGTCTACATGCCGGATAAGAAATTCGTCTGGGCGATTCAATGGCACCCGGAGCGAATGTACAAAGATCACGCCGCCGCCCGGCAGATTTTCGAAGAGTTTATTCGCAACGCAGGGAGCAAGTAAATTAGTGATTAGTAATTAGTAATTGACGCAAGCGTAACACATAGATTTCCGCTTGCGTCAACACTTCGCTCACACTTTTTGATTAAAACGGGAGGAGCGCTTTGCGTAATTGCTAATTGAAAATTGCTAATTGCTAATTCTGATACACGCTTGCGGCTTTGGCGGCGCGGAGCATAACGGCTTTGAAATTCTCCTGAGTTCGTTCCAGCGTTGGACGCTGATCTATTAGCGGCGTGGCAAGCATTTCCGCTTTCTTCTCCGTTACAACTTTCTTGAAATTGTCCGGATACGTAAAGGCGGATTTGTCGTCTCGATCCAGCCGGTCGTTCGCCCAATCGCAGATGGTTTGAATGCACGGCATGTACCACGTCTGCATGAGTTCATACTGGTGAGACTGACAGTAGGTGCAAGAGGCGTTGTCGAGAATGACGCGGTCAAAGTCCGGGTTGACAATCGGCTCGACGGCGTTCATGCCCACGACGGTTTCGTAAATGGAGTAGTCCGGGTGTAACGCGAGCGTGTCGCGCATCGCCTCCGCCAGTTCGTAGTAAGCATTGACTTTAGCTCTTGCCTGCTCGGCTGTGATTTTCCCTTCGCGCCAGTCGTTCATGGCGGCAAAGAGCGTAACGCGAGCGCAGGTCAGCATGCGGTCAATGGTCGTTCGAGCCAGATCGATGGAATCCCGATAGACAAACGGAGTTTTCCATTCGACTTCCGCCAGTCGCGTTAACACTTGCGGGGCGGTTTGCAATCGGGGAATCTGATCCCGGCTTGCGTTTCGCCACGTAGCGGCGTCTTGCGGCTTGACTTTGCCGTTCATGGTGTTGAAAACCTGGAACCAGAAGTTGCCGCTCCAGTCCAGCATTTGGGAAATCGGGAGAACGTCCCGCCAGATTACCAGCATCTCATCCGCCTGATCGCTGTATCTGTCACGGCAGAACTCGACCAGCAGTTCGACGGTCGTCTTGCCCGGCTTCCACGAGTTGGCGGTAAAGAAATTCAGCAGGAAAATATCGGAATGGGAGTTCTCCGGCCAGAGGATGTAGCCGCGGCAGAACGGGTCGTCGCCGACCTGCGCCATGCGCTGTTCGATAAGCGGATAGTTCCCGCGAATGTCCATAGCCGCCTCGTACGCCTGGAAGATTCCGAACGTGTACGGGAACCTGCCGATGACGTCCCAGTTGGTAAAGTTGCGCTCGCTTTTGGAGTCGGCTTCGTAGTCCCACAAAATCGAACGATTCGGGTCAAGCTGATTGGTGAACTCTCGAACCTCCTGCGGCTGCCAGGTGCAGTAAAAATCCCAGCCCGCCAACAGCAGCGGCGCGTCCGGATAATGCTGGCGAAGGTTGTCGATCAACCGGCGGTACACGTAGAGCTTCATTCTCAGGTTGTCTTCCCGATCCTTGTAACAGCGTCGTTCCGC
>JAZUMX010000011.1:0-2207 GCA_045603865.1 Thermoguttaceae bacterium | reverse complement strand
GCTTCCGGACTGGGAAAAACGCATTTGCTTCAAGGAATTTATACAGAATGCGTTCGCCGTAAAATCCGTGCAATGTACTGCACCGCCGAGCAGTTTATTACAGAGTACATGGACGCTCTGCGGAACAACACGTGTTCTTCCAACAGAGCGAAATTTCAAAAGCTCCGTTTCCTCATGCTCGACAACCTCGATTTCCTTCAGGGCAAAGTCAGCACGCAGCGCGAGCTTCATACAATCGTTTCCGACCTGTTAGCCAACGGCGCTCAGGTGGTTTTTGCGTCGACGGAACATCCCCGCAATTTAACGGGATTGGAAAAGTCCCTTCAAAGCCTCTTTGACGGCGGGCTGATTTCTCCTTTACAGCAATCGGAATTTGAAACTCGTCTGGAAATTGTTCGCCGGATGATTGCTGCAAGAGGGATTAGTCTGCCGCCGGAATCGATTCGTCAAATTGCTTCTCAATGCTCCGGCAACGTTCGAGAGATTATCGGCGTTCTCAACCGGTTGGAAATCAGTCTTATTGCAGACCCGGCAGTCAACGCGCAATCCCTTACTGCAATTAAAGTTCAAGAGATTCTCGACGAATGGGTTCGCGACACCAACTTTATGGTTTCGTTAGCCAAGATTGAAAAGACGGTTTGCCAGGCGTTTGATCTCCACGATACAGACCTCAAGTCCAATAACAGAACGCGTCAGTGTTCGTACCCGCGGATGCTGGCAATGTGGCTTGCTCGCAAGTACACTCGCAAGGCGTTAAGCGAAATTGGAGACTACTTCGGGAACCGTTCGCACTCAACGGTTATTTCCGCCCAGAAAAAAGTTGACGAATGGATTACTCATCGATTTGTAATCGACATGAACAACAAGTCGCTGGAAATTTCCGCCGCAATTCAGAGTCTGGAAGATCGCCTTCGCCGGTGCTTATAAACAGTAATTTTTAATAGACAAGCGGTAAGGATTCAAACGTTTCAATTTAAATTTTTTCTTATCGCAAAAAGCTAAAAAATTTCGAGAAAATAATAAAAAAATTTTTTTAAAAGTTCCTTTGTATTTTCCTTGTCGAGGGGGTTGACGGAAACTAAATTATTGATAGGATAGAAGCATAAACAATAACGATTCAAGAGTAAATACAACGCTGATTAAACTGCTCAACAAGCAATTCAGATATTCAAAAAATAATACTTAAAAATCATTGGTCGTTGGTTCGTTTGATTAAGAACGGAAGCATAGAAATCAATAAAAACCAGACCGATGTTTAGCGCGACGCCGGAACGGAAGACGGCGTCGCGTTTTTGTTTTTAAGATGTAACAAAAACTTTCTCAGTAAAAACGCCGCAGCGACAATCCACAGTATCGGATCTATCATCGACGTAAAATAATTGTCGCAGATTCCAAATGCGTACAGAACGTATCCGGCGAATATTGTAACAGCCCCAATCGCGTCAGAAAGAACAATCCCAACAACAGCAAACGTCAGCGCGTACAGCGGCAGATATCCGTACTGAAACAGGTCAAAGGAAATCGCGCCGATCTCTCCGCCGTAGAGAAAAATGCCTGTTACAAACGCGGCGGCGGCGATTCGTTTGCGTCTGTTGGGAACGCCGAACTGAAACAGACAGCACGTCAAAATCATCAGCGTCGTAACTGACAGTAATCCGGTCAGAGCGTAGACGACCATCGCCAGGCTGGGGCGCGTGTCGAACGGCAGCGGAATCGTCGACGCCAATGTAACAACCGCCGCAATTGTCAATCGCGCTTTAACGGACGCGTTCTTGAACAGCGAGCCAACAAGAGCGCCGATCGCGAAAGCCGTCGTCAGCAAACCGAACCAGTCGGAAACGTTCATGTTCATTCTTCTTTTCCTCCTGATTGTGCGGCGTCTTTAACCTGTTTTGCGTTCCATAACTCCGGCGAAAGAACGCGATGGCAGATGGACTTTCGTTTCCACGTATAAATCAGATGAACTCGCCCGGCGGAATCCTTCATCAGCGTCGGATACGAGAACTCGCAGCCAGACTCGTTTTCCAGCGCCGCGCACAGCGTCCAGTTCTGCAAATCGTCCATGCGGGATTTCCAAAGGTTGAGCGTCCCGCGTCCTTCTTTCGGATTCCCAACCAGCAGCAGAGTCCCGTCGTCTGTCAGCAGCAGAGCCAGACAGGAATCCGGGTTCTCGATTGGCAGATCGGGAATCGGCGTCCAGGTTTGCC
>JAZUMX010000010.1:0-1753 GCA_045603865.1 Thermoguttaceae bacterium | reverse complement strand
GCGGGAATGGAGTCGACGGCAAAAATGACGTCGCGGGTTTCAATGACAAGCAGAGCCAATAACAGCGGGGTCATCATCAAAACGCCTTCAACGCGTCTAAAGAAATGTTCATTTGTAATTTCAGACGTAACCGGCATGATTTTTCTCGCCATCTGAACCGCCGGGTTGTTGTCCGGGTTGATATTTTCGTTGTCAACCAGAAGCATTTTAACGGCGGTTATGAACAGCATGCCTGCGAAGAAGTAAATCATCCATTCGAACTTGGCGAGCAGTTCCGCGCCGAGGAAAATCATCAACCCGCGGAGAATCAGCGCGCCTAAAATACCCCAAAAGAGGACTCTGTGCTGATAAATTTGCGGGATGGCGAAGAACGAGAAAATCAGACTGATAACGAAAATGTTGTCTAACGACAGGGATTTCTCGACCAGATACCCGGTGAGATATTCAATCGCAGCCGTTTTTCCGCGATGGGC
Source organism: Thermoguttaceae bacterium (assembly GCA_045603865.1). Lineage (GTDB taxonomy): Bacteria > Planctomycetota > Planctomycetia > Pirellulales > Thermoguttaceae > RUG11551. Next base: position 1,280 of record JAZUMX010000010.1, on the reverse strand, counting down.
GTCGAATTCGCCAATCTTAAAAGAAGCGTTGTCCGCAGCTGCGGTTTGTTCGCTGACGGCGACGTTACTGTGATGGTAATGATCGTCAATTCCGCCGATATCGTACGCGTAAATGAAAAAAACGCCTACGTTGAACAGCAGAGCCATGAAAATCCAGACTGCCGTCCACGTCAGGGATTCGCGAATGCCCATCACGTGCGCTTTTCGATTGAAAACGCCCAAATCGAGGGCAAGCATAATAAATACGATGCCCAAAAAACCAAGCCAAAGGTAAAGTTCCATAATGTATTCCTGTATTGTACGTTTAGCGAACCGAGGCAAGAGCCAATCTCCCGCCGCAGCCGGTTCGCTATCCGATTATCTGTAATTATACAGAAAAAGTAATTTTTGGCAATAGAGAAATTTACACGCTATTCCCTCTTGAGCATCTTTTCGGCGGTGTTCGCCCACTGCTGACCGACGTAGTCCAAGCCGTCGACGCCAAAGTGAATCTGGTTGCCGCCGTTGCCGCGCTGTTCGCGAGTCAGGATGTCGGTATTGGGACCTTCAAAGACGAGCGGGTCGTCAGCGATGATCTGTTTTTGCGCTTCCACGCCCCCGCCGCCAGTTGTCCAGACGCCGCCTTTACGGCAGTAGGAAACCAGCGCAACGCCCCACGGGACGTCCCAGCCAGCCTCTTTGCGGGACTTGTAAATCACCGTCCGGAGTTTGTTGTAGTACTCGTCCTTATTCATGTCGCGTGAAAAGTCCGTCTCGCCCTGATGCCACAGAATCCCGGCGAAGTTCCCGTTCATAGCGCGAATGGCGGGCAGGAGTCGGTTCTCCAGGAAGTCGGTTCCCGGCTGCCATTGAGAAACGCTCGATCCACCGTATCCGGTTGCAACGGTTCCAACGGGTACGCCGAGCTTTTCCGACAGGGCGTCGGCAAACGGAACCCAGGTGGAGCCGTTTTCTCCCGTCGCGCCGCGCTGCGGGTCGCAGGACGGAATCCAGGAGTTGAGTTTCAAATCGTACATGACGGCGTTGCCCGTCTTGGTGAACTTGTGCATTCCGTTGGCAACGTCGCCGTGGTTGGCGGAGTTCGACTGTCCGCACGTAATGAAGATTTCTCCCACGCCGATTTTATCCAGCGACGCGGCTGCAACAACTGCGCCGGACGCGTCTTTGGCTGTTACTGTTACACTGTGCCATCCGGCGGGCAAGCTGACCGCGCCGAGGTATTTGCCTGAGCCGCAAATCGCCAGGTTTGCTTTGGCGCCGGTGTCGGCGACGGCTTCGAT
>JAZUMX010000009.1:0-2769 GCA_045603865.1 Thermoguttaceae bacterium | reverse complement strand
CCCTCTTGACGAAAAATCCGATTTTGATAGAATACCGTCAATAATTACACGCCATTGGAGGATAAGCGAATGGCTAGCAACCTCATTGGAAATGAGGCGCCCCTTTCTGGGGTTGCGAGTTCGAATCTCGTGTCCTCCGCTTTCGCAATCGTTTGGGATTTATCCAATTCCAAACGATTTTTTTATGTTTTTTTCTCCTTACTCCTTGACTTTTTCTCTTTTTCCGGTTACCATATTATAGTAGAGAAGTTTTTTGAAACGCGGCAGCGTCTCAATTGTATTCACGTTATATTTGTAAAGCCATGATGCGTCAATCATTTTGTAAAGTTTCTGTATTCGCGCTGATTTTTGCTTTGTCGCTTTTGACCGTTTTGGGTTCCAGTTCTTCGCTAAAAGCAGAAGACAAGCCAGAACTCCCGAAACTGACTCCCAAATCTCCGGAAGTCGTCGCGGCTCTGGATAAAATGTGCGCTTATCTGGCAGAGCATTACAAAGACGAGGAGCGCGCTGGCGGCAAGGCGCTGGCGGCTCTGGCTTACTATAAGTACACAGGCGAAAAACATCATCAAATTTACGTCGATACAATTAACGCCATTAAAGAGAAGTTAGCTAAAGAACCCGGAAAAGTCGATTTGGATATTTACGAGACCGGTCTCTCTCTGATTTTTTTGGTTGAATACGACCCCGAAGGCAACAAGGCTCTAATCGACGCGATTTACAAAAGCCTTTTGGATCGTCAAAAGCCTCATGGCGGCTGGGGGTATCCCTATAATACGACAGGAGACACGTCTCAAACGCAGTACGGCGTGCTTTCCACCTGGACGCTGCTCAAAGCCCGTCAGCCGGTTAATATGCAATCTGGAGAAAGCGCCATTGACTGGCTTCTCAAAACGCAAGACCCGGAAGGGTGCTTTGGCTATCAGGGAGCGGTTGCAGAGAAAATCGGTCAACCTGTAAAGCAGTCGCAAACGGGTTTGTGCATGACGGCTGCCGCTTTGGGAAGTTTGTATATTTTATCAGACGTACTCAATATCGGTCGAGTCGCCCCGGTTGACAACGCGCTGCAGGACGCGTTAAAGCCCGTCGATCAAAATAAAGACGTTCAACGGAACTATCGGTCTACCACTTCCCCAAAAGCTGTGGCAGAGGTTAAAAAGCTGGGAAACGAATGGTTCGACAAAAATTTTGAAGTTGAATACGCCTCTTGGCCGTACTACTATTACTATGCGGTTGAACGATACGAGAGTTTTCGAGAAGCCTTGGACGGGACTACTATTGACCCGTCGCCGTACTGGTACAACGCTATTGCCAACAGGATTCTCAAAAATATGAGCAGCAACGGGGCAGTCAGCGACAGCTGCAAAACGGTCTGCGCTACGTCATTTGCCGCGCTGTTTTTAATGCGTTCCACCAAACGGGCGATTGAAAAAGACCGTTATCTCGGCGGCGGCGAGCTTATCGGCGGCAAGGGATTTCCTACCGACATGACCCGCACCGCGGTTCGAAACGGAAAAGTCGTTTCCAAACGCGCCCCGACTACGGCGGAAGAAATGCTCGAAGCTCTTAAAGACCCCGACAACGAAGCCCTGGAAGCCGCTGTCGATTCGCTTGACGAAATGCCGCCCGAGCTGGCAAAGGCGATTATGTCCGAAACGGCGAAGCAGATTCAAAAGCTCGTCTCCGACCCGAAACCGGAACGACGAACGGCGGCTGTCAAGGCGTTAGGAAAAAGCGGAGAACTGGACAACGTCCCCGTTTTGCTCTACGCTCTGACCGACCCGGACGAAACCGTCGTTCTCGCGGCGCGCGATTCCCTTTGCACCATCGCCCGCAAGCTCAACGGCGGATACGGTCCGATGGAAGGATTCGACGAAGTCCAGCGGGACAGAGCTATTGCCAAATGGAAAGCGTGGTTTAAGTCCATTCGTCCAGCTGCAGAACTGGAATAATCTGGAATAATTCTGACAATTTTTCGTTTTTTTTACGAAAAATCGTCCCCAGGTCTTGCAATCGCTTAAAACTTTTTGTAAAATAAACTTAATCTTACGCAAAGGGCGTGAATTATCAGCGTTGTTTTTAGCAAAATTTCGGCGCGGATCCACTCCTTGTCAGACGATTTTTAAACAGATTATGTTTATCTGCATCGTTTGAAAAACGTAGGTTACTTAAAAGCTTCACGGGAAGTTTCGATATCGTCGGTCATTCAGCCCCGATTTTCAAACTATCCTGATGTTCATCCCCATCAACTTCTTTACAAAGGAGATTTTTCCATGTTGAAGACTTCACGTCGTAACTTTTTGAAGTCCACCGCCGTTGCCGGCGCGGGCGTAATTTTGATGCACAATCTCGCCTCTGGCGAATCCCCGAACGAAAAGATCAACTTCGCTGCTATCGGCGTTTCCGGTAAAGGCGGTTCCGACACTCAAGACGCTGCAAACTCCGGCAACCTGGTCGCAATTTGCGATACAGACGCCAATAAACGCCGCGGAGCTCTGAAACGCTATGGAGACATTCCTGAATTTTCTGACTTCCGCGAAATGTTTGACAAGATGGGCGATAAGATCGACGCCTTCACTTGCTCCGTTCCAGACCACATGCACGCTCCCGCCTGCTTGATGGGTATGCGTCTTGGCAAACACTGCTTCTGCCAGAAACCGATGACCCGAACCATTTACGAAGCTCGTATGATGGCGAAAGTCGCTGCTGAAAACAAGTGCTGCACCCAGATGGGCAACCAGGGAACCGCCAATAAATACCTCCGCATTTGCG
>JAZUMX010000008.1:0-2783 GCA_045603865.1 Thermoguttaceae bacterium | reverse complement strand
TTCTGCCGTGGGCTAAAGCCCACGGTTACAAGTGTTACGTCCCTTCGGGACGTGATTCTTTATCCCAACTTGATATCTTTGCAAAAATTTACACACACCCGCTAATGATAAAATAGGGAATCTTAACAATAAAGCACCCGCTTCGCCATTTTACCTAATTGTTACAATGCAAACTTGTCAGGCGCACTTTTTTTATTTTTCTTCGATTTCATGGAAATTCAGGTTCCCCTGGAAAGCAAATATCGTTATTATCATTGAGGCTTTTTTACAATCACTCTGTTACTGTTCGAAGGAGAATTATTATGAGAAAAAAACGTCGTTCAAAATGCAAAAATCTGGAACTTCATACCAAACGGCGAACGCTGGAACGGGTTGGAATAGCAATCAGCAAAAAGCAATATAAAGAGATGAGCCAGATTTGCTCGCACGGGAAATATTTCTGTTTTTTGGAAAAGCAGAGTTTGGCGCGCAGTAAGGCGGTTATTCGTTATCAGGACGAGTACATCCCCATCGTTTACGATAAAAACCGCAAGCAGATAATTACAGTCTTGTCGATTGACATGCTCACTAAATCAGAAAAAGCTATCCTGCAAAAAGCAATAAACCAGTATAACGCCGCCCTGTCCGGCCCGCTCCCGTCAGCGGGCATGTAGCGGTTAAATTGGGACAATAATCCATACTAGCAGCTGGTTATTGTCCCCTGCTCTCTCTTGACGTTCTTTATTATATGGTATAATTACCGTATAGAATTCAGTAACTGTTATCAACCGTTTTTCCCTGCTTTGTCAAGATGAGATTCAAACTTAAACCGCGTGAGGCGGATTCGCATAAAGGAACGTTCGGAACCGTTTTGGTTGTCGGCGGATGCCGCGGCATGTACGGGGCGCCGTCGCTGTGCGGCAGTTCTGCGCTGGCAAGCGGCTGCGGACTGGCGCGCGTTGCCGTTCCGGAATGTTGTTTGGAAGTCGTGGCGGGTTACGACCGCCAGTACACGACCATTCCCCTGCCCTGCGACGAGTCCGGGAAATTGTCTAACTCCGCGCTCAATCCGATTCTGGAAGAAGCTCAAAAGGCGTCGGTTATCGCTATCGGTCCGGGGCTGGGACAGTCAAAGGAACTGGACGAGCTGGTCCGGGTTCTGTACAAGAAATCCGACAAGCCGATGGTTATCGACGCAGACGCCCTCAACGCCCTGTCGCGAAGCTCGATGAAGTTCAAGGCGACTTATCCGAGAATTTTGACGCCTCATCCGGGAGAATTCGCCCGACTGTCTGGCATTTCCTCCAGAATTTTACGCGTTGAGCAGACTGTCGCCGCCAAAAGCATGGCTGACGAACTCCGTGCAATTATCGTTCTCAAAGGGCACAAAACCGTTGTTACAAACGGAATCCATACGTATACCAACAAGACAGGGAATCCCGGCATGGCAACCGGCGGGGCGGGCGACGTCTTGACAGGCGTTATCGCTGCGCTGGTCGCTCAGCAGTACGACCCATTTGACGCCGCGCAGATCGGCGTTTACGTCCACGGTCTTGCGGGCGACCTCGCCGCCCGATCCCTCGGGGAAACGTCCGTTACAGCAGAACGCATTTTAGAGTTCCTTCCCGCCGCATTCAAAAAGCTGGAAAAAGACGCAAAATAATTTACTGGATCGCGGCTGTTTCAGCTGCATAAAGAAAAAACGCGAGCTGTCGCTCGCTTATAAAAGCGAGAGCTACGCTCTCGCAATCCGAAATGTTACACATATGCTAATTTTCTGGTCTGGATTATTGACCTCTGAGGACGCGAAAGCCCAAGAAGTCGCCACGGTATTCTGGAACGTAACTAAAACGGTTCGCTGACCGACAGTACTGAGCGCTGCTGCCCCAGCTTCCGCCACGGACAACGCGACTGGAGCCATCCGATAAACAAGTCGGGTTTGTTACACTTCCGATGGGATAATCCCCATACCAGTCTTGACACCACTCCAATACATTCCCGTGCATGTCATACAAGCCCCACGCATTGGGTTGATAACTGTACACAGGCGTTGTTTTACCTATGTAGTTTCCTTTGATAGTCGTTCCGCAAGGATAATTACCATCGCAATTCGCCTGATTTCCGTTTAGATCATTACCCCAGAAGTACGCTGTTGTACTCCCAGCTCGACACGAATACTCCCATTGCGCTTCAGTAGGAAGGGTTATGTTCTCACCTGTCTTTTTACTCAGCCATTTACAAAACTCTACCGCATCATTCCAGCTAATGCACGATACTGGATGATCATCATTCAGACTATAACCCGGATTTTGCCAGGAATATTTGGAACTCTGTTCCCAAGTACTTCCTGTCCAGCCGTACGGAGTAATTCCTTTGGATTTGAAGTTAGTATCTTTAGCAAACGCCTTAAACATGCCAACCGTAACCTCCGTTTCCATCATCCAGAAACCATTGGTCAGCCTTACTTGATGCTGAGTTTCGTCGGTATTACGTCTAATTTCTGACAATGGCGACCCCATCAAGAACGTTCCTGCCGGACACCATCTGAAAGCGAACTCCAAGTCGTTGACGATCAGGTTTTTTCTTTCACCAGCTTCGTTGCCTGGAATAGACAAATCGTGTTTCCTTGCCTCTTCAATATGCTTCAGTTCTAATACGCACGCTCTTTGTTCTTTCCACAAAAACCTTGCGCGAGACATTTCAAACATGGCTTGCCAGCCAAGGTTATAGTTGTCTAACAGCCGAAGCGGATTCAGAATTTTATCTTCTGGAAAAACCGTCTCAAGAATATCATAACCCGGCAT
>JAZUMX010000007.1:0-3360 GCA_045603865.1 Thermoguttaceae bacterium | reverse complement strand
CAAGGGAATGCCCGCGCTCAATTCCATATTGGCTTTCTCTATTCAAATGGCAATGGCGTTGAACAAGACTATGAAGAGGCGATCAAATGGTATCGCAAAGCGGCGGAACAAGGATATGCCCGCGCTCAATGCAATATTGGCGTACTCTACGAAAATGGCAATGGCGTTGAACAAGACTATGAGGAAGCGATGAAATGGTATCGCAAAGCGGCGGAACAAGGTTATGCCCGCGCTCAATGCAATATTGGCGTACTCTATGCAAATGGCAATGGCGTTGAACAGATCTATGAGGAAGCTGTGAAATGGTTTCGTAAAGCGGCGGAACAAGGTTATGCCAGCGCTCAAGGCAATCTTGGCCTGTGTTATCATTACGGCTACGGCGTTGAACAAGACTATGAGGAAGCGATGAAATGGTATCGCAAATCGGCGGAACAAGGGGAAGCTCTCGCTCAATGCAATATTGGCGAGTTCTATGCAAATGGCGATGGCGTTGAACAAGACTATGAGGAAGCGATGAAATGGTTTTGCAAAGCGGCGGAGCAAGGGAATGCCCGCGCTCAATGCAATATTGGCGTACTCTACGAAAATGGCAAAGGCGTTGAACAAGACTATGAAGAAGCTGTTAAATGGTATCGTAAAGCGGCGGAGCAAGGGAATGCCGGCGCTCAGTGCAATCTTGGCTATCTCTACGAAACTGGTAAAGGCGTTGAACAAAACTATGAGGAAGCGATGAAATGGTATCGCAAAGCGGCGGAACAAGGGAATGCCCGCGCTCAATTCCATATTGGCTTTCTCTATTCAAATGGCAATGGCGTTGAACAAGACTATGAAGAGGCGATCAAATGGTATCGTTTGGCGGCTGATCAAGGCTATGAAGCTGCCATCGATAAACTCAAAGAATTGTGGTGGTTATTATAATCCTTTGTATCCGATGTCGCTTCGCTTCTGGATTGCGAACAGGATTACGTATTTTTCTAATGCGGATCCTGTTCGCGATTCAGTGTGGTTATTGCTGCGAATAACGTTATCAAATTACCGCTGATAGTTTTTGCTTATTGCCGTCAGTCGTTGCTCAGCAGTTCCATTCCGTAGAAATGGCGGACGAAGAACTCGGCGCGTTTGAGTCTGCCGAACTCGGATTCCGGGCAGTAATGATTCCCGCCGGGAACGACAATCAGGTCGAAATTCTTGCCGGCTTTGACCAGCGCGTTGGCGAACTGAATCGTGGTCGACGGGTCGACGTTGTCGTCCATTTCCCCGACGATTAGCGCCAGGCGTCCTTTGAGCAGGTCGGCGTGTTCTGTATTGGAATTCTCGTAATAGGATTTGTCGACAGGCCAGCCCATCCACTGCTCCGTCCAGGCGACTTTATCCAGACGGTTGTCGTACGTGCCGGATCCCGCCATGGCGGCTTTATAGAAATCGTTGTGCCACAGCAGAGCGGAAACCGCGTTCTGTCCGCCGGCGGACGCCCCGAAAATTCCAACGCGAGTCAAGTCCATGGCGGGTTCCTTTTCCGCCGCGGCTTTAATCCAGGCGATATGATCCGGCAGACCGCCGTCTTTGAGGTTCTTCCAGCAAACGTCGTGGAACGCCTTGGAGCGCCAGTTTGTCCCCATGCCGTCACAGCGTATGACGATAAATCCGAGTTCCGCCAACTGCTGCTGCATCTGGAAGGACTCGAACCATTTGGGAACGAAGAAATCGTACGGACCGGAATAGATGCTGTCGATTACCGGGTATTTCTTGTTCGGGTCGAAGTTGGTCGGCTTCCAGATCAGCCCGTAGATGTCGGTTTTCCCGTCGCGTCCTTTGGCGACAAACTGTTCAGGCGCTTTCCAGCCGGTTGCCTGCAGAGCCGAGCCGTCCGCCTTGACGATGTCTAAAATCTTTGTCCCGTCCTTGGCGCGAAGCTCGTACGTCGGGAAATCGCCTGGCGTGGAATAGCGGTCGATAAAATACTGGTTGTCCGGCGACCACGTTATGGAATGATACGCCTTCGCTTCCGTAAGAAGTTGGAAGTCCGAGCCGTCCAGCTTAACCCGCGCCAAATGCTTGTTGTACGGATCTTCGCCTTCGCGATATCCCATCACGTAAATGTAAGCCGTCCGGTTCGGCCAGTCCACCCAAGGAACGTCGCGAACGACCCATTCGCCCTGCGTAATCGCATTTTTTACCTTGCCTTCTACCAGGTCAATTAGATACAGATGATTCCATCCGCTCTGCTCCGACATGACAATCAATTCCCGCGTCGGACCGTTAAGGCTGTAGAAGTCCTTTCTCCAGTAATCGACGAACGTGTCGGGTTTCTTTTCAAACAGAACGCGGACTTTGCCCGTTGTCGGATTGATTCCCAGATAGCGGTACACCTGATGTCCTCGCTGATTGTACCGGACAAACAGTTCGGAACTGTCGAGCGCCCACAGCATGACCTGCATTTTCCACTGACGCGGAAAGAGGGAATCGTCGACGTGAACCGGCTCCAGCGGGTTCTCTTTTCGCGAGAAGTCAAAGGCGACGAACTGCTTTGTATCGACTTCGTCTCCCGGCTTTCGGTAAACTTTGCTGAACAGTTTGGGATACATCTCCCCGTTGGGCGTGGACTCGACAATCTGAAGATCATGTTCCGACCCAGGAAAAACGCGATAGGCGATCAGCTTTTGCTTGTCGAAGGAAACCCAGATTTCATCAGAATACGGCGCGCCGTACGAGCCGTCAAACGTCAGCGGATGTTCCGACTTGTCCTTTTTGTTTCGATACCAGACGTTGCTGTTTTTGATAAAGAACTCGTTCAAAACGCCGAACGCATCCTCCGCAATTTCTTTTTTTGTATCGCCGTCGAAGAATGTCTTTCCGCCCGCCTCGATCGCGGGTTCTTTCGATTCCGGCTTTTTATCCAGTTCCAAGCGCTTTCCCGACGTCGGCTCTACTTTGTAGTACTTGACCTTGCCGTCAGCCTGTTTTTCTTCGTACCAGAAATTGGCGCCTTTGGCGTCGAGCCAATTGATTTTAACGCTCTCGTTGAGAACTTTGTCCTTGACCAGATCCGGGTATTCTTTGAATCGTTTCAAATCCTCCGGCGTCGGCTGCGCGACGCATAAAGAAGACAGCATAACGCTGACCAGCAATGTAAATATAATGCGAAATCTCATGTTGTAGTTGCGAGTGGCGAGTTGCGAGAGGTTTTTCTCGTTTCTCGCTGCTTAACAGGTATGAATCGGCAGGAAGAACCAATAAACACTGCTTTCGAGCTAACGCGTCTTCCCCAAACGCGCATTCCCGAACCGACAGATTGCGAGAACCGCAATCTGTATGTCTTTAATTATAATCAATTTAATAGAAAAACGATGAAAATTTTTC
>JAZUMX010000006.1:0-7101 GCA_045603865.1 Thermoguttaceae bacterium | reverse complement strand
AAAGCTAATAGCTAAAGGCTCACTTACTCCCCATGTCCTTTTCCCGAATCTGCCGTTTTTTGAGTAAATTGTCCTTTATACTTGGCGCAGCCATGATTTTGGCTATTCCATGGACGTTTCCGTTTATGAGACAGACAAATACTTTTGATCAGCGCAGCTTTTTTGCGCTGATGGAGTCCATGTTAGTCTGCGCTGTAATTGGCGGAATCCTTCGGTTTTTCGGACGCAAATCAGTTCAGCTTGACGCCAATTCTGAAAAAGAAAATGAGGTGGATCGTCCATATAATCCAGACGACCTTTACGTTCGACCAGATCGGGATCCGGATTCGGCGTCTGGCCGCCTGCCTCGCCGGGAATCGATTGTCATTGTTGGTCTAAGCTGGATTTTGGCAGGAATATTGACCGCTTTTCCATTTTGGTTTTCTGGCGTCATTCGAGACGACAGCAATTCAGACAATCCCGTTTCCATGTCCGTCGTCGATTGCCTTTTTGAATCCTTTTCCGGCGTTACGGGCTTTGGCGCTACGGTTATCAAAGACGTTGAAAATTCCAAATGCATTCCAAAAGCGATTCAGTTTTGGCGCTGCGAACTCCACTTTTTAGGCGGCTTGGGAATTATGGTGTTGTTTGTCGCGATTCTGGGCGGACGTTCGTCTGGCAAGTCCCTAATGTTGACGGAAATGCCGCGATCGTCCAGCGATTCTCCATACGCTCAAGTCCGCAACACCGCTATGGCATTGTTGGGCGTATATGTAACGCTTAACGTTGCTTTGACTGTATTGCTTCTAATTGAGGGCATGCCCTTTTACGATGCTCTGTGCCATTCTTTTTCCTGCGTTGCGACTGGCGGGTTCAGTTCCCGAAACGAATCCGTTGCCAGTTTTCATTGCGGCTGGATTGAATTGACGCTGGCGCTTTTCATGTTTATTTCGTCGTGCAACTTTACGCTTCTTTACTTTGCAGGAAGAATCGAAAAGAAAAAAATCGAAATGACCGCGCCCGGCGAAAAGGAACGTTTTAAATACGAGTTCGGCATTTCCAAACTTCTCAGCAATACGGAATTCCAGACGTTCTTTTGCGTTGTTGTTATTGCCGCGATTCTGGTTTCCGGGTCGTGCTGGCTTCATGGCGATTTTCTCCCTGAAGGGCAAAAAAACGACTTGAGTTGGTCGTCGCTGGGCAACAGTTTTCGCTACGGCAGCTTTCAGGTCATGACGATTATTTCCTCAACCGGGTTTGGATTAGAGAATTACGACGTCTGGAACGATTTCTCCCGCGGAATTCTGTTAGCGTTGATATTTACCGGCGGGTGCGTCGGCAGTACGACCTGCGGTTTGAAATTTATGCGTTTGATTGTTTTGTGGAAAACTCTGCGTATAGAAATTGAACGCGTGTTCCGCCCAAACGTTGTTCGAGTTATTCATCTTCAGGGGAAGCCGGTAGACGATTCCGACGAACTGCGCCGCAGCGTTCTGACGTACTTTGCGATGTACGCCATGGTTTTTGTAGCAGCTTGCATTCTGCTGACGGCGATTGAACCATCAACCACATGGACCGGCACGACTTCAGCAGGCAAGGTTCTGGATCGCAACGATCAAATGTTCGACAGCATCACAGCGGTTGCGACGGCGTACAACTGCGTTGGTCCGTCGTTTGGAATCACCGGCGTTACCGAGAATTTCGGCGTCTTTCACGCCCCGGCGAAATTGCTGTTTATCGTTTTGATGCTTTTGGGTCGTCTGGAAATTTTCATTCTGCTTGTATTCCTGCACCCCAAATTCTGGAAAGGATAGCGGAGAAAAAATTTATTTTGTCCCGGAAGGTTTGAAGCGTTCCCGATACTGCGTTTCCAATCCCAGCCGGTTCGCCAGTTCGAACAGATTGAGCCGATTTAACGCCTCGCATTTGATTGGTCGTTTGGAATCCCAGAAAACCAGAGCATTTATCGCCTGGACGGCTATTGGGGAATCCAGAATTCGCTTAACCAGCGCCGCCTGACGTTTCGTCTGACACGGCAGAAAGTAACACGTGTCGTCAAAGACGACGGGGCGTCCTTCTTGCGGTTTGACAATCTGAAAGGACTGCGTCCGGTACAGCCCGGAAATCGCGACCTTCCACGGCGTAAAGGCGTAATCCCCCACGCCAAAAATGGAAAACGGCGTGTGCTTGTTATAAACGGAGCTTTTCCGGTTCTGAAAATAGTCGAGATGATTCTGCAAATACGTCCACGTCAGCGGGGCGTCATGCTGAAGACGCTCAACGCTCTGCCCAATTCGCGTTTGGGGAACGAGCAGAAAGCGGCGAATCTGTTCCACGCGCCCGTTGGCGACGTCTGAACTTTTCAGCAGCGGGTAGACACACAACGGTTCCAGAGTCGTCTGCTCTCCCAGCTTGTTGAGATATACATCGTCGTCAATCCGGGTCAATTCCAAAACTTTGGAGCAGTCGTGCTTGACGCCGGAACGCCATTGCGACTGCGTTACGTCCGGCTGGAACAGCTCCGGGAACGCGTCTGTAAACGCCGCGTCGTTAACCAGCGTCCCGTTTCTCATCGCGACGTTCTGGCTGGGCTGAGCGCTTTCTAAAGACTCGTAAACCGGGCAAGGCGCGAGGGATGAGTCCGTTTCCGGCTGGAATTGAATCAACAGCAAACACGCCTCGACGGAAACGTCAAAAAAGCGTTTGGCGTCGATTTTGTAAATGCTGGCAGAGGCGTACGTCAAAGCGTTTTTCCAGATATACCGGAGAACTTTTCTGGCGACGGACGTCTTGCAGAGCATGGCTAAAACGCCGCTGCGTCCCTGTAACGCCTTGACTTCTTCAACCATCATCCATTCGGAGACATCGAAGTTGCTTTTCCCCGTCAGAGCGTCAATGCCGGCAAGATTCTCTGCGTTCTCCTTTCGCGGGACGTTGCCGGAGTTCAACCGGGCGAGTTCCGAATTCGTTACCCACGGCGGATTGCCGATAATCAAAACCGAGCCGTTCTGGGAATTCAAGACCTGTTTCCAGCGACCGGAAAAGAAGTTCGCCTTTTGAACGGCAACGCGGCTGTCGTTGATTCTCTTAACGTTTTGAACGTATTGAGCGTTGACGTCGCCCGCCCAGATGCGTTTGGCGTTGGGAAACGCCTTGGCAGCGGCAAGAACAAAAGAGCCCTGACCGCAATTCGGTTCGAGAATCGCGTCAGGGTCGATAAACTTTCGCGTCAGACGGCAGACGCCTTGAGCCAATTCCGGCGGCGTCTGCCAGTCTCCGCGTTCTTTACGTGTAACAGGCATTAGGGAATAGGGAATAGGGAGTAGGAAGTAGTTGTAAGTTAGATTAGCGCTTGCGTACTAACCACTAACTACTAACCACTAACAACTTATTCCTATTCCGAATTAATCTGCCTTATTTAACCTTGAATTTGCAGCCGTAAACCGCTTTATCTCCGAGCTGTTCTTCAATGCGGAGAAGCTGGTTGTACTTGGCGATACGGTCAGTTCGGCTCATGGAACCGGTCTTGATCTGTCCGGAGTTGGTGGCAACGGCGATGTCCGCAATGGTCGCGTCTTCGGTTTCGCCCGAACGGTGCGAGGTAACGGAGGTGTATCCGGCGCGGTGAGCCATTTCGATGGCGTCGAGCGTTTCGGACAGCGAACCAATTTGGTTGACCTTGATCAAAATGGAGTTGGCGGCGCCGAGCTGAATGCCCTTTTCCAGATACTTGACGTTGGTAACGAACAGGTCGTCGCCAACGAGCTGGCATTTGCTGCCGATGGCGGCGGTCAGAGCTACCCAGCCGTCCCAGTCGTCTTCAGCCATACCGTCTTCGATGGAGTCGATCGGGTATTTTTCGACCAAGCCCTTGAGGTATTCAACCTGTTCGGCGGAGGTGCGTTTAGCTCCATTTTCTTCTTTCCAGGTGTAGTCATAAAGACCTTCCTTGTAGAATTCGCTGGCAGCGCAGTCCAGGGCGATGGTAACGTCTTTGCCGGGTTCGTATCCAGCCAACTTGATGGCTTCGATAATGCAATTCAGAGCGTCTTCGATGGAGTCCAGAGCCGGGGCGAAACCGCCTTCGTCGCCGACAGCTGTCGACAGACCGCGAGCCTTGAGAACCTTCTTCAGGTTGTGGAACGTTTCCGCTCCCATGCGGAGACCTTCTTTGAACGTGGGCGCTCCAACGGGACGAATCATGAATTCCTGGAACGCGATCGGGGCGTCAGAGTGCGCGCCGCCGTTGATGATGTTCATCATCGGGACGGGCAGCGTGTAGGTGTTCGTTCCGCCGATGTAGCGGTACAGCGGAAGACCGAACGACGCAGCCGCCGCTTTGGCGACAGCCAGAGAAACGCCGAGGATGGCGTTGGCGCCGAGCTTGGATTTGGTCGGGGTTCCGTCGAGGGCAATCATCAGCTTGTCGATGCCGCGCTGATCGCAAGCGCATTTGCCAATCAATTCGGGAGCAATGATTGTGTTGACGTTATCAACGGCTTTGGAAACGCCTTTGCCGAGGTAACGGCTCTTGTCGCCGTCGCGCAGTTCCAACGCTTCGTTAACGCCGGTAGAGGCGCCAGACGGAACAGCGGCGCGTCCCAGCGTGCCGTCTTCCAGAACAACGTCAACTTCAACTGTAGGATTGCCGCGGGAATCGATGATTTCGCGAGCTGTAATCTTTTTAATCGCTCTGCTCATTTTATCTCCTTAAGGTTATGAAATGAAAAAAGGGTTTATTGATAACGTTAATATTATTAAAGATATTATACCACAATTTGGGGAATAGGGAATAGCCCCCGATGGCGGGGGAGCCAATCCGCACCGACAAGGTCGGTTCCTGATTGGACGTGGGTGGCGCCGAAACCAGCTTTTTCGGAGGCATAACCTTGTCCTACTGCCCGTGCGGCTTCGCACCCGCGCGAAATGTATTACACCCGCTCCCGTTGGTCGCTTGCAGAAATTACGCTACAAAGCGTGGATATTTTAGTGAGGAGTGAGGAGGGAGGAGTTTCGCAAAGCACCGACGCGGCGCTTAATTATCCCCAGAACTTCCCAGCAACTCCCGTCAGTTTCCAGCAAATTCCCAATTATTCTCCGCCCCGCTTAAAGACTTCAACGCAGCCGAAAAACCTTCCGGGTCGCGGACGAAGTCCGCCAAAGAATTTTTAAGCCGCAAAGAACGCAAAGAAGCAATCGGGCGAATCTAATTTTACCAACTTTTATGTCTTCACAGCCAAAACGCATCCCGAACTCGCGTTTATAATCTTTTTCCCTTGAGTTAAATAAATCGGGTGTAATTATTGTTTTAGCAATTTTTTTGAAAAAATTATTCACATCAAGACGTCATTTTCCGTAATAAACAGAAACAATCTCGTTAAATCAACAGATTCTCTTTACTGCAAAAAAAGATTAAATCAACTCATATTTGGGGAACGGCTCCAATATATGCAGTTATTCGTATTGGTTTTTAAACCATCAGCTTTTTTAATTGTTAAATTATGACTACGGAATCTCTTTTTGATGCAGTGGAAAACGACGATCTGGAACTGGTTGAAGAACTTCTGAAACAGGGTTCTGATATCAACGCAAAAGACAAGGACGGCAGAACTGTCTTGCATTGCGCCGCCAAAATCGGGAATTTGGAACTTGTTGAGTGGATCGTTGAACAAGGCGCAGACGTCAACGCAAAAGACGGGGACGGAAAGTCGGTCTTGCATTATGCTGTTGACAGCGGAAATCTGGAGCTGGTTCAACAGCTGGTTGAGCAAGGCGCAGTCGTCAGCGCAACAGACGACAACGGCAAGACGGTCCTGCGTTCTGCCGTCTTGAACGGATATCTGAAAATGGTTCAATGGCTCATTAAGCATGGCGCAAACGTAAACCGAAAAGACGACGACGTTTTGACAATATTGTATTGCGCTTTTCAAAGCGATAGCCAGAACTCGGTTCAATTCCTTGTTGGACATGACGCTGACGTCAATAAAAATGGCAATAGCGGCAAGACGGATTCGTTTGATGCAATCCAAAATATAAGATGGGATTATATTCAACGCCTGGTTAAACAAGGCGTTGACGTCAACACAACAGTCAAAGACGGTAAAACTTTATTGCATTTTGCCGCTCAAAGCGACAATGTGAATGCGTTTCAATGGCTTCTTGAGCATGGCGCAGACGTCAATGCGAAAGACAATAAGGGGCGCTCCGTCTTGTTTATTGCCTCCCAAAACAGGAGCTTGAAAACGCTTCGATATCTGGTCAGGCATGGCTGTGACATTAATGCAAAAGACCGTAAAGGTTGGACAGTCTTGCATTATGCCGTTAGACATAAAGACTGGAAAACGGTTCGATGGCTTGTTGGACTGGGCGCTGACCTCAACGCTAAAGACAAAAACGGTATGACGGTCTTGCACCATGCCGCTGAATGCGGGAATTCGGAAGTGGTTCAAAAACTTGTTGAACATGGCGCCGACGTCAACGTAAAAACCAGATGGGGTAAAACTGTCATGGATTACGCCGCCGATTGGGGAAAATGGGAGCTTGTTCAATGGCTGGTTGAACATGGCGCAGACGTCAACGCCAAAAACAAATGGGGCGAGACGATCCTGGATCGCGCCATCGTAAGTAATAGCAAACTGGTTCAATGGCTGGTTGAGAATGGCGCTAAAAAATAAACGCCATTCCGTCAACGCTCCCTCGCGGACAACGCTTGTTTCTGCGTTGTCTGCGAGGCGTACGCGTTCTCTGAATTCAAAATAAAAACTCTCTTTTTTTGCAATCTAAGATTGATTGCCTCTGCTATCTGCCCGCGACCGTCCTTTTCTCTCTGTTAAACTCCTTGACATTGACTTTTTCTTGTGTTAAAATAAAGCTGTTAGCTATTAGCTGGATGCTAACAGCTCAATTACAAAACGCACCCCAATAACCCTCAAACCCTTCCTGAAATCATGAAACTGAAAAGATCGTTCCTGTTTTTACTCATTGCAATTCTTTCATCTCTCCCGGTTCAGGCGGAGATTCGCGTTGACGCTGACTTTCCCGGCGGAAACGTCAAGGTCGAGTCCATCGACCAGGACGCGAACGTGGTTTGCGTCCGACCTGACCTGCGCGACACGAAGAGTA
>JAZUMX010000005.1:0-2576 GCA_045603865.1 Thermoguttaceae bacterium | reverse complement strand
GCCGGGCAAAATCGGTCAGCTGTTTACGTTCAACAACCTCGGCAAGACGGAAGTTCACGAAGCGGACGCCGGCGACATCGTCGCGGTAGTCGGAATGCCGTTTGTCGAAATCGGCGATACGATCTGCCCGCCCAACGATTTGAACCCTCTGCCGCGCATTCACGTCGGCGAACCGACCCTGCGAATGACGTTCAGCATCAACACGTCGCCCCTGGCGGGCACGGAAGGGAAATACGTTACAACCCGAAACTTGAGGGAACGCCTTTTCCGAGAGCTGGAATCCAACGTCGCCCTTCGGGTCGAGCAAATTCCCAAAACCGATCAGTACGTCGTTTCCGGACGAGGCATTTTACACCTGTCCGTTCTGATTGAAACGATGCGCCGCGAGCAGTACGAGCTTTCCGTCGGGAAGCCGGAGGTCATTTACCGTCAGGTGGACGGCGTCGTTCAAGAGCCGTTTGAAACACTGCTGGTCGAGGTTCCCTGTAATCTGACCGGTCCCGTCATGGAAATGGTCGGACAGCGTTTCGGCGAGTTCATCGAAATGACGCCCCGCGGCGACTTTACTCTCATTCGATTCTCGATTCCCTCTCGCGGTCTGATTGGGTTGAGAACCCGCATGCTGACCGCCACCAAGGGTACGGCGATTATCAACCATCAGTTTGATTGTTACAAACCCAAAGTCGGCGAGATTCCCACGCGTCAGACGGGGGTGCTGGTTTCCAACGCTCCCGGCAAAGCGGTCGCCTTTGCTCTGGACGGCTTGCAGGCGCGCTCAGACCTGTTCGTTTCTCCCAACGACGTCGTTTACGAGGGCATGATTATCGGCGAGAACGCCCGATCCAACGACCTGGTTGTCAATCCGACCAAAGAGAAAAAGCTGACCAACCTTCGGGCGTCGGGCAACGACAAAAACATCATTCTCAAACCCGCCAGAAAAATGACGCTGGAAGAGTCGCTCGAGTTCATCGAGGAAGACGAGCTGGTCGAGGTTACGCCGAAGTCGATTCGTCTGAGAAAGATTCTCCTTACAGAAAACGACCGCCGCCGCGCTGCGAGAAACGCCCGCAACGCGGAAGAAGACCGCTTGGCGGCGCTGGAAAACGAAGATTAATTCTTCTTTCGCCAGTACAGCAAGCCAATGGCGCAGAGTACCAGCAGCGCCCAGGTCGACGGTTCCGGAACGGCGTTGGAGTCAATAGATGCATAAAGGATGCCGCCATCTACGTACAAGTTCCAGTAATACGCGCTTTCCGGTAAAAGAAGCCCGTTCCAGAAATCGTCGGACGCGTAGTCGCCGGTCAGGCCATCTGGAGAATCAATAAGCGTATACGTCGCGCCAGGGACAGGATTGGTCAGCGCCAGTTCCAGAATAGCGTCGTCTGCAATATTGATCTTTCCGCCGTTCAAAATAATCAGCTGGTCGATTCCCGTTGCGTCCTGTTCAAACAAGAGCGTCGAGCCGGATTCAGCGGTGAAGTCGCCGTCCATGGTCAGCGTTCCGACGGAGTTGCCCGGCGAAAACAGCGCGCCGTCTTTAATCGTCAAATCGCCGGTGTAGAATCCCTTGAACAATAGCGAGCCGTCTTCAGCAGTCAAAGAACTGGCGGTAATGGGATGTTCGTCTGTTCCATCTAAAGCGAGGACGCCGTCTCCGGTTTTGAGCAGCGTTCCACCTGTGATTGTATTGTCAAAGCGGCTGGCGTCTGCGGAATCGGTTTTGAATTCCAGCACGCTGCTGTCGTCGAGCGTGAAGGTTCCCGTCGCGGAATTGATGTAGTCCAGTTCCGCCGTCAGTTTGCCGCCGTTGGAAATGGAAACGGTTTGCAACTGATACACGTTGGTATCGTCGCCTTCTCGACCGGCAATCGTAACCTGCGCCTGATTGATAACCGTCTGAGCGGTTTCGCTATCCATATAAATGCCGCCGTCGAAGGAATAGGTCCCTGCGTCCTGGAAAGTCAGAACGGAATTAGCGTCGAAAAAGTAGATGTCGTTCCCAACTTCGGCAGAGTTTCCGGTAAACGTTCCAACTGTTCCATCGCCGGAGAACGTCACAGTACCCGCATACATCGCCCCGCCCAGAGATCCCGTGGAGTTGTTTTCGAAAGTAAACGAGCCTGTTGACATTGTTATATAAGAAACGCTCAACGCGCCGCCATATCTTGTCGATGTGTTCCCGCTAAAGAGCATGACAGATTCTTCGTCAAGACCTGTAAAAACTACAGCTGCGCTGTTCACGCCGCGAATCGCGCCGCCATCGCCGTCAGCGCTTGTAACAGAGTTGTCTGTAAATTTGACATCGTCGCCCTTAATGGTCAGCGTTCCGCCGTTTAAATGGATAGCGCCGCCGAAAAGATCGGCTTTGTTTTTATTGAACGTAATCGTGTCGGCTTGAATGGTTCCGCCGCTGCCGGAAACAGAAAGCCCGCCGCCGTAGTAACGGGACGTGTTGGAATCGAATTTAATCTCCTTGGCGTTGGTTGAAATTGACGAGCAGTGAATCGCACCGCCGTAGGAATACGCGCTGGAACTGGCGGTTTCGTAGTTGTTGGTAAAGTTGAACGTTCCAGTAT
>JAZUMX010000004.1:0-2099 GCA_045603865.1 Thermoguttaceae bacterium | reverse complement strand
CAACGGCAAACGTCATTTATCCTACGGGTGCAATCCTGATTTCCGGCGGGAACGTGACGGTTCGAAATACAAGCAGTAACGCTGCGCTTCGTTCTGCCAGTGCCGATGGTATTACGATTTCCGGGGGGACTGTAGATCTTTTCTCAAAAACAGGGCAGACGATCTATGCTTCCGCCGGTCCCATTACTGTTTCCGGCGGGAATCTGACTGCCGAAGGAACGGGTAAGATTCTCAGTGGTGGAACGGGTGTCAACATCACCGGTGGCACGCTGAACCTTACTTCTACTGCCGGAAATTGCGTTTACTCCGAAAAAGATATTCTTATTTCTATGGGAGATGCAAAAGATCCTACGAACGTGAACATAACTGCGAGTGGCGATGCGTTTGTATTAAACAAATCCGCAGGTCAGATGACCGTGACCGGAGGAAAAATTTCCGGTACCGGAACGAGCTTGATTTACAGCGCAGATACAAAATGCGTTGTCAACATCTCGGACGAAGCTGAATTTGACTTTACTGCTTCTACTGCCGCCTGCTCCAACGCTACCCCCACGTTAAACGTGGAGGATGGAATTTCCTGGGTTGACGGCGCAGAACTTACGGCGACGGCTACCACCGTCCAAACCACGCCCGTCGATTGGATTTATATTGATTCTTCGGAAGAGTTGTTGAAGATCGGTTCGGACGAAGCCTATCCCTTGTCCGGCTCTTACCGTCTGACCGCCGATTTGGATTTTGCAGAGACCGACTGGACGCCCCGAGGAACCTTCAGCGGAACTTTTGACGGTTGCGGACATATTATTTCCAATATGCACCGCGGAACGGCTTCCGCACCGTACAGCGTTACCTCCACCGTTACTTGGGGACTTTTTACTACGCTTTCAGGAACGGTTAAAAATCTTGCGTTCAAGGACGTATTTCTGAATCTTACCAGCACCTCAAAGGGCGTTCACGCTATAGGTGTCGTTGCCGGGAATATCGCCGCTACCGGTGTGATTGATAACGTGGCAGTTCTTTCCGGATCTTTAACCGCAACGATTCCCCATCAGATCCGAATCGGAGGAATCGTTGGTGCCGGAAACGTTTCCGGATTCGACATTTCCAACTGCTACAACGGAGCTGACGTTACCGCAACCAGTACTAACGCAAGTACCGGTTCTTACGTTGCTATCGCCGGAATGGTTGGTTTTGCTAAGTCGGATGCAACACACGTCGTTAAAAACTGCTTGAATATGGGTAACATTAAGGTAATCAATGGCGGTACGTTAACGGCTCAATACTGCTTTGCCGGGAATATGGTTTCCTTTACTTCAAAATCAGCAACCGCCACAAGTAACGTCACCCGTTCCAACAACTATGCCGCATCCGGACTTCTTTCCTCTGAGGGAACGCGCACCGTCATTTTGCAGGACGCAACCCTCGTTGATCCTCTGGGCGCGCTTAACGCAACATCTTTCTCCGGACTTGGTTCTAAGTGGATTGTAAAAACAACAGACGAAAATGACTATTACCCCATGCTTTCCACCTTCGAAGAGTACGCTGAACCCATCGTCATTACAGAGGAACTACTTGCTCAGGTTACTGCAAAGGTCAATGAAGCATTGGACGGACTTTTAGTTACCAACAATCTCGTTCTTGACGACGTGACCGAACTGTTTTCCGATTTTGCCCCCACCGCAAAGGTCTCCTTGACCCTGGTGGAAAATGCCGATCTGACCAAATCCGGCGCTTGGGATCTGACCGTTACCCTTGCCAACGGCACCGAAATTAAGCGAACCTTGGTCATCGACCGGCTTCCCAACGTTGAAAAAATTGATTACGGTTTCGATTCTGACGTTGCGGGACTTGGACAGGGTACGATTACCGTAACCCTGGATCAAACCGCCGTGGCGGGCAAGTATATCAAAGGATTTTATTGGGGCAACGAAGACGGCTTCTTGGAAGGCTATTCTGCCCTTGCCATCGACAGTAAAATCACTTGTGCGGACGATACTCTTGTATATACGACGCAAGAACGGTTGCATATTCCCGCTGCCGCAACGCTCCTTTACGTTACGCTGGACAAGTCGGAGGCCAAGCGGTCTTAGGAAGACAACACT
>JAZUMX010000003.1:0-2285 GCA_045603865.1 Thermoguttaceae bacterium | reverse complement strand
AACAGAACCGTTTTTGCTACCGCTCCACACGTCATCGGTATAAGAAGAACTGGAAGTGTTGAGAAGATATTTATAAGTACCGTTTTCGGCAACATTGATTTTTTCAGTCTTAACGTTAGTGGTAACAACCATAACCTCATCAAAGAGCATGCTTGCACCGGTACCGCTTCCGGTCAAAAGAATGAAAACTATGTAGCGCGCAGTAAAGGCCCTGTTGCCATTAACTGCGTGAGTTATTTCGTACACGGAACCACTCACGTTTTCTGTGACGGAGGCAAGACCTACCTCGTAGTATGTTTCTCTGTCAGTGGAAGCGAAGACCATAAAATCATAAGGCTTTTCGTATGTAGAAGAACCGCCGCCCCAACCGGAAGTCGCCGCTTCCTGTCCCGGACGGGACTGTAAAACGCCGTCCTCCCACCATAAATTGATGATTTCCGGCGATTCGTTGTCCTTGAGGTTGATTTCGGCGTCACGCAGATTGATTCCGCCGTTGAGCGCGGGGAAATGGAATGAATTGACCCTGTTTTTTCGCGACCAGTAAAACGTATTTTCTTTTGCCACTCAATACACCCCCACAGAATTTACGCAACACCAGTCATCCCCCGCGCTTACAGGTTGAATTTCCGCTGTCAGCGGCGGACGCATACGCTCTAATTTTCCTTCCCACAGGTTGTTTAACGCCGTATGGTCAAAGGAATCATCATCCAGAGCCAGCCATGAAGCGACATACACACACGCCGCCTCTATAGCTTCCGTATCCGCTTCTATCTCATAGGTATCATCAGGGTCATCGGCTTGCGTTGCCCCGACAATCAGTTGTTCGGGTTTCTGGAAATACTCGACCCAGTATGTGTCTCCGTCATTTGGAACTAAGATTCCAGTCCCACCGAATAATCTAAAATTTTTATTTGGTCTCAAATCCTGTCCGCTGTATACGCCGCCGGAAACCAGCGACTTACAGTTCGGCGGCAAATTATAGAGAATCCAGTTTCCTTGTACCCGCCCGTTATGGAGTTGCGCGTCGGCGCGTTTGGGATGGACGCTGTAAATCTCCGTGAATGCGGCATTGAGCAGACCCGGTATGCGGTGGATGTAATCGGACTGATTGTTATAGGCGGGTGAAATCGCCTCTCCCGCAATGCTGTACCGGTTCAGGTATTCCAGTATTCGACGCTTGATTTCACGGTACTGCAAGCCGTCCGCCTCCTTCCTGTGTATCTATGGGCAGTGAATAGAATATGTATGCAGGGACGTAGCAAAACGCCCCTGCGCGGTATTGCCTGTGATGGTACGGTATCAGCCACCGGACGTCTTGGAGATGACGTAAATGGCGTTCACTTTGTTGTTCAGGACAAAGCAGTCGTAAAGCATACGTCCTTCAACCAACCAGCCGTTTACCCCCGGCGGGTTGTTGTGTACGTTATAGTACGTAATCGGACGCGGGGCAACGACAAGGTTACTGGCAATCACGATTACCTGTACGTTCGTCGGCAACAGGTCAGCAGGCACAAGAACCAGCATTGCGCCGTGCACAGTGCCGACGACGCCCGTCTGGTGAATACTCTGCCCCTTGTCGCTCTCAAGGACAAATTCGCCCTGCTTGAGATAGGAATAAAACTCATAAGAGCAGAACGCCGTGCGGTTTGCCAGAGGAACACGGGCGTTGCCCATGGCGTTTTGCGCTTGCAGGAACGTCGAATAAGCGTTATCCGCGGTCAATGCGACGGAAACCTTATTCGCAGAAGGTGCGCGGGAATTAAGGGTAGCCAGCACGTAACGGTCGTATTCCGGTACACACTCTTCCCTGAGCTCCCGGTCAAGAGCCGCTCCCGCGTCCATCGTGCCGTCCGTGACCATTTTGGAACGGTTGTCGATGATAAACGTGAACGAGCGGTCTTTCGTGATGGTAAGCGTCTGGACACCGTTTGGGAGTTCAGCAGGTGTCCCAAATCGCGTCATACCACCCGCCATGTCATAATCCGTCAACGGCGTCGTGCTGATGTCAAATACTGTGATAGCGTTTACTCCATCGAACTTAAAGTCGTTGTTTGTCGCCGGTGCGACAACGGATTCAATGGAAAACCTCTCGTCAATCTGTTTTGCGTACTTTACGGCATAATTGAGAACAGACGAACCCCCAATGCCGATAGTTCTGTTAGTTGCATTTACAGTGGTAGCCGCCATGATAAACTGCCTCCTTAACGGAGCACGGAATCATGTGCGCATTCTGTTCGTCAATAGGCGTGAATGTTTCTCCGCCCGTTGAACCCGATTAAAAACGG
>JAZUMX010000002.1:0-1966 GCA_045603865.1 Thermoguttaceae bacterium | reverse complement strand
GTCCTGGATAGAGCTGGAAGACTTCATTCCCGGATACATCACCGGACAGGTCAAGCCGAACGAAGTCCCGCGCGGGATTTGCGCCGCCGGACACAAGGCGATGTACAACGAACAATGGGGCGGGCTGCCGTCAGACGAATTTCTCGCGTCGCTGTCTCCCAAACTGCTTAAATTCAAGTACTCGACCAAGCCGGTTCCCGCTACGCACAAAGCGGGCGACCTCATTCCGGAAATCGCCAAAAAGGTTGGATTGCCGGCGGGAATTGCCGTTGCAGTCGGTGCGTTTGACTGTCACTTGGGCGCAGTCGGAAGCGGCGTCAAGCCGGGAACGCTTGTCAAGACTATCGGCACCAGCACCTGTGACATCATGGTTTCGCCCATGACAACCCCGATTGCAGACATCCCCGGTCTGTGCGGCATCGTCCCGGAATCGGTTCTGCCGGAAATGTACGGTTTGGAAGCCGGTCAGTCTGCCGTTGGCGACATTTTCAACTGGTTTGTAAACAACCTCACGCCGGCTCAATACGCCAAAGGCTCCGCTCACGTTAATTTGACTGCGGAAGCGGCGAAACTGGCGCCGGGCGCGTCCGGTCTGCTGGCTCTGGACTGGAACAACGGGAACCGAACGATTCTCGTCGATCAGGAGCTTTCCGGCTTGCTCGTTGGACAGACGATTCGAACGACAGCCCCGGAGGTTTATCGCGCTTTGGTAGAAGCCACAGCATTTGGCGCGCTGACGATTATCAATCGGCTGGAAGAGTACGGCGTCAAGGTCAAAGAGGTTGTCAACTGCGGCGGAATCGCTGAAAAGAGTCCGTTTGTCATGCAGATTTACGCCGACGTCTGCAACCGCCCGATGAAGATCAGCCGTTCTTCC
Source organism: Thermoguttaceae bacterium (assembly GCA_045603865.1). Lineage (GTDB taxonomy): Bacteria > Planctomycetota > Planctomycetia > Pirellulales > Thermoguttaceae > RUG11551. Next base: position 1,089 of record JAZUMX010000002.1, on the reverse strand, counting down.
CAGACGTGCGCTTTGGGCGCTGCGATAGTCGCGTCCGTTGCCGGCGGAGCGTACAAGACGGTTTCCGCCGCCCAAAAGAAAATGACGGGCGTCAAAGACGTCGTTTACAGACCCAACAGAGCCTCCGTCGCCGTTTACGCGAAACTGTACAAACTGTACCGCAGTCTTCATGACGCCTTTGGCAAGACGGGCAAAAACCCGCCATTGGATTCGGTTATGAAGGAATTGATTGAAATTAGAAGACAGGCGAGGAAATAGAAGGGATTGAAAGGCGGTAATGAAGTGAGCGTTAGCGGTGCGTAGCCGCACGGGCGAGTGGATGAGGTTTTGTCTCCGAACAAGCTTATTTCGGCACTACCCGCTTCCAATCAGGAACCGACCTTGTCGGCGAAATTACGCATTCGCCGTCAGGCGAACATAACGTTGACGCCGTTGTTTCGGTTCGCCTTCGGCGAACTGCGTAATTCCGCTCCCGATGGTCGCTCCATTACCGCCTTCCATTAAGCGCAACTCGCAACTAATACGATGAAAAAATCCGGAGTCCCCAACCGCGCCGCCTCCTCGCCGCTGAGAGTCAATATGCCTCGAGTCGCCCTGCTGGTTGAGACGTCCAGAGAAGTTGGACGCTCCATCCTTCGCGGGGTCGAACGCTACGCCCGAATTAACGGACCGTGGTCGTTACACCTGGCGCCCGGCGACCTGGCTCAGCTGTTTCCCAACGTCAGAACGTGGGGAGCGACGGGAATTATCGCCCGAATCGAAACCCCGGAGGTGGAAAAAGCCATTTTGAAAAGCGGGCTTCCGTTCGTCGCACTGGATTTATACGGACCTCAAAAGAGCAAACGCGGCAAATTCAAAAACGCGTCCGAGGTGTTCGTCAATAGCCCGTTAGTCGGCAAGATGGCGGCGGAACATCTCTTGGAACGGAATCTGAACCAGTACGCGTTCGTGGGCGAAATCAACGACGTCCTCTGGTCGACCGACCGCGAAAAGGCGTTTACCGACGCAATCGTTCAAGCAGGATACAAGGTTTATCGATACAAGCCGCCCAAGACGTCAGACAGAACCGGCGACGACGCCCTTCAGCTG
>JAZUMX010000001.1:0-3004 GCA_045603865.1 Thermoguttaceae bacterium | reverse complement strand
CAATAACCAGCCCGCCGACGATATTGACCGCGGTTATGCAAAGCCCGGCTATGGCGTCCCCGCGGACAAATTTGCTGGCGCCGTCCATCGCCCCGAAGAAGTCGGACTGCCGCCCCAGTTCCGCGCGACGGTTTTGAGCGTCCTGCTGGGTTATCAGCCCGGAATTGAGGTCGGCGTCGATGGCGGCTTGTTTTCCCGGCAGGGAATCCAGAGCGAATCGAGCGGCGACTTCGCTGATTCGCGACGCCCCTTTGGTAATCACCAGGAACTGAATCAACACGAGAATCAGGAATATCACGACGCCGACAACCAGATTGGAGCCGGTCACGAAATTGCTAAAGGCGTTAATCACCTGTCCTGCCGCCAGCGCGCCGTCAGCCGGGGCGTTGGTAAGAATGAGCCGGGTCGTGGCAATGTTCAAAACGAGACGAAACAGCGTCGCCGCCAGCAGAATCGTGGGGAAGACGCTGAACTCCAGCGGCGTACGAATAAACAACACCGTCGAGAGCATCAATACCGCAAACGCCAGGTTGATTGACAGCAGAAAGTCCATCGTCCACGCCGGCAGCGGCGCCAAGAGAACCGCGACCGCCAGGATAATCGAAATCGGCAGGAGCGCAGCGCGGAGGTATCGTCCCCAGGACGAGGACGGCGAGGATTCGGACGACATCAGGGTAGGCGTTGACATGGATTTTCTGTACGCAGACGGTTGTCTACAGGAATCGAGCGCCCGGGAGCGAAAAACCAATTCCCGCCCCGACGGCTCTGTCAACGCTTATATTACTCTTTTTTCGATTTTCTGTCTATATGAATATATTAAGAAATAAAATAGACAAATTATTGTGTCTAAAATGTTCATTTCTCGAAAATATTGGACAAAGAAACGAATTTTATTAAAATTTTTGTAACATTCAGAAGTCAGATTTCGTTATAGATGGTATCAGATCCGTTTTTAATCCACCTTAACAAAAAGGAGAATCCAATGAGAAGAAAAGGACAGTCAAAGCAAAAGACCCTGGAAATACATACCCGACGCAGAACAATGGAGCGAATCGGATTTGTTCCCAGTCGACGGCAATATCAACAGATGAACCAGATTTGCACCGATGGGGATTATTTTTGCTTTTTGGAGAAACAGAGTTTAACCCGAAGCAAAGCAATTATCTATTTTAACAACGAGTACATTCCCGTTATTTTCGACAAAAAACATCATCAAATTGTTACGGTTTTGTCCGTTTCTATGCTCAGCGATAAGGAACTCGCTTTGCTTAAACTGGCAATTGAACGTCAAGCCGCTTAATCGGATTATTTGAAAAAGGTTCTACCCCTCAATCTCCTCTTTCCAAAAAACTTTAGTATGGGAGAACTAAATAAAAGTTATTATTCCGGGTTGACGCGAATATGCAGCGTCGAGGCGGGACAGCAGCGTTCGCCGGGCGTTTTGCCGGGACATTGTTTCAGGCCGGCGCAATTGAGGCAGATAGCGTCTTCCAGTTTGCGCCCTTCGGCGAAGGCAGCAAGGCTTTCCATGGTTGTCTGAGCGATGTTCGATTCCGCCTCTTGTGTGAAATACGCCTGATGAGAAGAGACGATAACGTTGGGAAACGTCGTCAGCCGCGCCAGGGCGTCGTCCTGCATGACGTCGCTGGAACGATCTTCAAAGAAATAGTCGGTTTCCTCCTCGTAGACGTCCAGCCCGGCGGCGCCGACTTGCCCGGTTTTTAAGCCGTCGATGAGGGCGGCGGTGTCGATGAGTTTCCCGCGGCTGGTATTGATAATCACGACGCCGGGTTTCATCTCGGAAATGGTCTTCGCGTTAATCAGATGGACGTTGTCCGGCGTGAGCGGGCAGTGGAGCGAAATAATATCGCTGCTGCGGAAAAGCGAATCGAGGTCAACGTACTGAAAATGCAGCTCGTCCGCCGCCGTAGCGTTGGGGTAGAGGTCGTAGGCGAGAACGTTCATTCCGAATCCCTGTAACAGCCCTATAAACACGCGCCCAATTTTGCCTGTTCCGATAACGCCGATTGTCTTGCCCCGCAGGTCGAACCCCATCAGCCCGTTGATGGAAAAGTTGCTTTCTCGAACCCGGTTATAGGCGCGATGAATCTTCCGATTGAGCGTCATGAGCAGCCCCAGCGTGTATTCGGCGACGGCGTAGGGGGAATACTGCGGAACGCGAACGACCGGAATCCCGCGTTCGCATGCCGCCTTGAGGTTGACGTTGTTGTACCCGGCGCAGCGCAGAGCGATCATCCGAACCCCGTTTTGGGCGAGGGACCCAATGGTCGGCTTGCTCAGGTCGTCGTTGACAAACGCGCAGACGGCGTCGAATCCCGCTGCCAGCGCCGCGGTTTGCGGACGCAGCTTCTCTTCAAAATACGTCAGGTCGAACCCGTACTTTTTATTCTCCGCATCGAAAAATTGATGGTCGTACGGCTTGGCGTCAAAAACGGCGACTTTGAAATCTTTATTGTTCATGGGACTGTTGCTTGTAATCTGCTAACCACTAAATACTTATACTTACCACTTTATTATATCATTGCGATAAAGCCGGGATTTCCGATTCCTGTCTATTATTCCTCGTCCGGAATGACTTCTCCGCAGTTGTACGTGAACAGACTGATAAACGTCTCGGGATTGATGTTGTGAACGTGGAAATGAACGGAACCGTCGGCGTAGATGAAATTGCACCCGCTGGGGTGGAACGAGTACAGCTCATTGGCGTTTTCGCAATTGATCATCTCCGTTCCGTTACATAGCGTATGGGAATAGAAAAACGCGTCGACGTCCGCCCATTTCGCGCCGGTAATCGAGCTTTTATTGAGGTACTTGCCCTCTTTGTACCAGTGCGGGCGACCTGCGTCCTCGAAAAACAAAAACGTGCTGGAAAGCCCGTCTGTTACCTGTGACGCCTTGACGGAGTCGCCGTCCAGCTTTAACATTCCTTCCCAGTTCATGCGTTGTGTAATAGCGCCGCCGCTAAGCAGCGGCTTGGTAACGG